>CALPUC020000084.1 GCA_943326655.2 Rhodoluna limnophila | reverse complement strand
TGGCATGGTAAACCCCAACGTGCTTCGCTCCGCCGGCATCGACCCTGAGGTCTACTCTGGCTTCGCATTCGGTATGGGTATTGAACGCACTCTGATGTTCCGCAACGGCGTTCTCGACATGCACGACATGGTTGAAAGCGACATTCGTTTCTCGCAGCAGTTTGGAGTGAGCCTCTAATGCGCGTTCCACTTTCCTGGCTTGCCGAGTACGTAGACCTGCCTGGCGATGCCACTCCAGATTCGGTTATGGCCGAACTCGTCAAGGTTGGTTTTGAAGAGGAAGCTGCTCACGCTTTTGACGTGTCCGGACCGGTTGTGGTCGGGCAGGTTTTGGAGTTCACCGACGAACCACAGAGCAACGGCAAGACCATTCGCTGGTGTTCGGTAAGGGTTGCTCCGGAAGGGCAGAAAGCTGCCGATGGCGGCGAAGACGTTCGCGGGATAGTCTGTGGTGCCTCAAACTTCGAGGTTGGCGACAAGGTGGTTGTTTGCCTACCGGGTTCCGTTCTGCCAGGTGATTTTGCTATTGCTGCGCGCAGCACCTACGGCCACATCTCCGATGGAATGCTGGCCTCGGCCAAGGAGCTTTCGCTCAACGACGATCACGCGGGAATTATTCGTCTTCACGAGATGGGCCTCGACCCAAAGGTTGGCTCGAGTGCAATCGAGCTATTGAACCTGGCCGATACCGCAGCCGAGATCAACGTAACACCAGACCGCGGCTACTGTTTCTCGATTCGTGGCGTTGCTCGCGAATACGCTCACGCAACGGGTGCGGAGTTCCGCGACCCAACCGGAAACGCGCAACCTGAAGTTGCCGGTGGTTTCGACGTTGCCATCAACGATTCCGAAGGCATTCGCGGGCAGGTCGGCTGCGACCGTTTCGTTCTTCGAACCGTAAGGGGAGTGGACGCCACTAGGCCAACTCCGCCTTGGATGATTGCGCGCCTCAAACTTGCCGGTATGCGTTCGATTTCACTAGTCGTCGACATCACAAACTACGTGATGCTCGAACTAGGACAGCCGATTCACGCCTATGACCTAGATAAGCTCTCCGGTGGAATTCTGGTTCGCCGCGCTTCGGCCGGGGAAACACTAAAGACTCTCGACGGTCAGGTTAGAAAGTTAGACATCGAAGATTTGTTGATAACCGACAGTTCAGGGCCGATTGGCTTGGCTGGGGTCATGGGTGGGGAGAGCACTGAGGTCTCTGACTCAACCGTCAACGTAATCGTCGAAGGAGCGCATTTCGACCCGGTTTCAATCGCTCGCACTGCACGTCGTCACAAGCTTATTTCTGAAGCCTCCAAGCGCTTTGAGCGCGGGGTCGACCCTCGCGTTTCCGAATACGCGGTGGCTCGAGTGGTTCAATTGCTCGAAGTCCATGCCGGCGGAACCGCTGATGGTCTTGGAGCAAACTATTCGACTCTCGGAGATCCTCAACCGGTTTGGCTTCCGGCAGAGTTTGCCAAGGAAATCACCGGCGTCGACTACACGGTCGATGAAGTCACCGGCGTCCTAGCAGACATCGGTTGTATCGTGGCGCACGTCGATGGTGGTTACGAAGTCATTCCTCCGTCATGGCGTCCAGACCTTTCACACAAGACCGATCTTGCCGAAGAGATTGCTCGCATCGTTGGTTACGAGCGAATTGGAACCCGCTTGCCGGTAGCTCCTCCGGGCCGAGGTCTCACCAAGAATCAGAAGCTCCGTCGAGCTGTTTTGGGCGCCGCTGTTGGGGCAGGCGCCACCGAAGTTTTGACCTACCCATTTGTGTCTGAAGATGCCAACGGGTTTTTCGCGGATGCCAAATCCAAGGTGGTTCTGGCTAACCCAATGCAGGCAGAGAGCGGTCAGCTACGTCTCACCATTCTTTCGGGTCTGGTTGACGCCGCTCGTCGGAACCTTTCACGCGGGCTAACCGACATCGCTATCTTCGAAGAGGGCTCGGTTTTTATCCCAACTGCCACCTCGGGTAAAGCTTTTACCCTTCCGGGTGCGGGCGAAAGACCTACCCCTCAAGTACTCGAATCGGTAATGGCAACCATTCCAGCTCAACCCAAGCACTTTGCCGCTCTGCTCACGGGTGATCGTGTGAAACAGCAGGTTGGTGTGGTTTCGCAGGGCTACGATTACTCCGACGCGATTTCGTTGGCGTCACGTGTGGTTTCTGCTACCGGACAAGAACTTATCGTTCGCCAGGGAACGGCCAAAGGTTTCCATCCCGGTCGAACTGCTGAATTGTTGGTCGGCGAAAACTCGATAGGTTTTGCCGGTGAGCTAGCTCCCGCTCTGGCTGCGGAAAGAGACCTACCTCGTCGGGTTGCCGCGATCGAAATCGACCTAGACGTTCTTTACTCAACGGCGCCAGAAGTTCGCCAAGCGTCGCCAATTTTCGGCTACCCGGCCGCCACCCAAGACCTTTCACTCCTAGTTGGAGTAGATGTTGCTGCCGGAGACGTTCTGAGAGTAATCGAAGAGGGTGCCGGAGCGCTTCTCGAGCAAGTTCGTCTGGTCGAGGATTACCGAGGACAAAACCTTCCCGATGGTCAAAAATCGCTCACTTTTGCTTTGAGGTTTAGAGCAAACGATCGAACGCTCACTCAGGTTGAAGCCAGTGAATCCCGCGACGCTGCGGTCGCTCTGGCAGCAAGTAAATTCGGCGCGACAATCCGCGCCTGAGAATAGGGGTTCCATGAAGCTCAAGGTTGCCATCGCAGGAGCCAGCGGTTATGTAGGCGGGGAACTCGCGCGCCTGATTTCCAACCACCCGCAACTCGAACTAGTTACCGTAACTGCCAACACCAATGCGGGGGAAAAGCTAATCGCGTTGCACCCTCACCTGCGATCTTTTGAGAATCTAACGCTCGTTGCCACCGATGCAAAGAATTTGGCCGATCACGATGTGGTTTTTCTGGCACTGCCTCACGCCAAGAGCGCCGAGGTGGCAGCACTCATCGCTGATGACGTTTTGGTGATTGACTGCGGGGCCGATTTCCGTTTGGATTCGGCTGCGGATTGGGAAAAGTTTTACGGCGGAAGCCATGCCGGCACCTGGGTTTATGGAATGCCAGAACTGGTTTTACCCGAAGGCGAGAGGCAGCGCAGCGCTCTGGTGAACGCCAATAGAGTTGCCGTTCCCGGTTGCAACGTAACGGCCATCACGTTAGCTCTAGCACCGCTTGTGGCCGCGAATTTGATTGAATTTGAAGACATAGTTTCGGTGCTCTCGGTTGGAACATCCGGAGCAGGCCGATCTAGCTCAGCAAATCTCGCTCACGGTGAAGTTCACGGTTCGGCAAGAGCTTATGGAGTTGGCGGTGTTCATCGACACACGCCCGAGATTGAACAGAATCTCTCGAAATCGGCCGGAAAGAAAGTTTCAATTTCTTTCACCCCGGTTTTAGTGCCAATGTCTCGAGGAATCCTCGCGGTTAACACCGCCAAGGCCACCGGCCCGATTGGTCAACTTCACACCGCTCTCACGGAGTATTACGCGGGAGAACGTTTCATCACCGTGCTACCAATGGGTGAGCTACCGCAAACCAGCAATGTCCTTGGCACAAATGTTTGTGAAATCGCGGTTGCGCTAGACGAACACACCGGACGCGTCACAGTGATTTCTGCCATCGACAATTTGGTAAAAGGCACTGCTGGAGCAGCCATCCAATGCCTGAACCTTGCGCAAGGTTTTCCGGAAACCATGGGTCTTGAGATAAACGGAATAGCACCGTGAGCGTAACCGCCGCCAAAGGTTTTCTAGCCGCCGGTGTTATCGCCGGGCTCAAAAAATCCGGTGCCAAAGACTTCGCGCTAGTGCAAAACGTAGGCCCGTCATTTGCGGCCGCCGCGGTGTTCACCAGTAACCGTTGCCAAGCTAACCCGGTGATTTGGTCGAAAGAGGTCATCAAGGATGGCGTCTTGGTTGCCACCGTGTTGAATTCCGGTGGAGCCAACTGTTACACCGGTCCTCAGGGTTTTCAAACCACTCACGCCACTGCCGAGCGGGTGGCTGAAGTTTTAGGATGTTCCGCTTCCGATGTTTTGGTTTGTTCCACCGGTCTAATTGGTGAACAGCTCGATCGTGACAAGGTGTTGGCCGGCGTCGAGTCTTCCGCAAAAGCTCTTTCCAAAGACGGCGGTTTGGATGCCGCCGAGGCAATCATGACTACCGATTCGGTTTCTAAAACCGCACTGGTGAGCCGCGACGGTTGGGTTGTCGGCGGCATGGCCAAAGGCGCCGGGATGCTCGCTCCAGGACTCGCCACAATGCTGGTTGTGATCACCACCGATGCGAACCTAACTGCTACTGAACTAGACAGGGCGCTTCGCCAGGCAACGTGGGTAACTTTCGATCGACTCGATTCAGACGGATGCATGTCTACCAACGACACCGTCACGCTGATGGCTTCTGGGGCTTCCGACATTCGTCCTAGTTTCGAAGAATTCAGCGAAGCGCTTACCGAAGTGTGCCGCCAGCTAGCCATGCAACTTCTCGCCGATGCTGAGGGCTCGACTCACGACATTGCCATTGAAGTGATCAATGCCGCCAACGAGGACGACGCCGTGAAGGTTGGTCGTTCGCTCGCACGCAACAATCTTTTCAAGGCGGCCGTTTACGGAAACGATGCCAACTGGGGACGCATTCTGGCTGCCGTTGGCACCACCGACGCGACGTTTGACCCATACAACATCGACGTATCCATCAACGGCGTTTCGGTTTCGAGAAATGGTCAGCCAGACCAGCCTCGAGACTTAGTAGACATGTCGCCGCGTCGGGTAGACATCCTGATTTCGCTAAACGCCGGCAACGAGGCCGCCACTGTTTACACCTCCCAAGTAGTCGTCATGTCTGATTCGCTGCCCGTTCAGCGTGTACTCAACTTGTCCGAGGCCGTGCCTCACGCTGAATTCAAGTGCTCGGTTCTCCTTGACGAACGAGCCGCAGGCAAACGGGC
>CALPUC020000083.1 GCA_943326655.2 Rhodoluna limnophila | reverse complement strand
TAAAGATGTCATCAAAGTCGCCGAGTCTGCTGTTAGAGACGCGGAAGACGTTAGACACTACCGGGACGCTGGTGCTGATGTGGTGCTGGTGGGCGAGGCTTTGGTAATAAATGATGCAAGTGCGGCCCTGTCCTCGTTTCTTAGGGTTTAATTAGAAGATGAGCGAGCAAGGAAACCTTCGGGACATCAAAGGCCCATATTTCGGTGAGTTTGGTGGCCGATTTGTGCCCGAATCCCTTATTGCCGCCCTTGACCAGCTTGAAGAAACCTACCGCCAAGCTCAGGCTGATCCAACCTTCCACTACGAACTAGCCGAGTTACACAGAACTTACACCGGGCGTCCTTCGATTCTCACCGAGGTAAAGAGATTTGCCGAGCACGCCAACGGCGCCCGAGTGATTCTGAAGCGTGAAGATCTCAACCACACTGGTTCTCACAAGATAAACAACGTTCTTGGTCAGGCCCTTTTGGCTAAGCGTATGGGTAAGAAACGGATCATTGCGGAGACCGGAGCAGGTCAGCACGGAGTAGCCAGTGCAACCGCTGCCGCGCTGTTCGGGCTTGAATGCGTGGTTTACATGGGTGAAGTCGACACCAAGCGTCAGGCTCTAAATGTTGCTCGTATGCAGCTTCTCGGGGCTGAGGTAAGGCCGGTCACCACGGGCAGTAAAACCCTGAAGGACGCAATCAATGAGGCTTTGAGAGATTGGGTCACAAACGTTGATTCGACCCACTATCTTCTAGGAACTGTAGCTGGCCCTCACCCTTTCCCAGAAATGGTTAGAGATTTTCATTCCATTATCGGAATCGAAGCCAGGGCTCAAATGCTCGAAGAATTTGGGGCTTTGCCAACTGCTTTGGCCGCCTGTGTTGGCGGAGGCTCAAACGCAATAGGTCTTTTTCACGCCTTCCTAGATGATCAGGACGTTCAGATTTTCGGTTTTGAGGCCGCCGGTGAGGGAATGGACACTCAAAAGCACGCTGCAACCCTGAATTTCGGAAAACCGGGGGTTCTCCACGGGGCAAGAAGCTACATGTTGCAGAACGAGGACGGCCAAACCATCGAAAGTCACTCTATCTCTGCGGGCCTCGACTATCCAGGTGTTGGGCCTGAGCACTCTTGGTTGAAAGACCTCGGACGCGCGCAATACCGAGGAATCAGCGACGACGAAGCCATGCAGGCTCTCCGATTACTAAGCAAAACCGAAGGAATCATTCCCGCGATCGAGACAGCTCACGCACTTGCCGGTGTATTGAAGTTAGGCTTCGAGCTCGGTTCTGACGCTACTATTCTGGTTAATCTCTCGGGTCGCGGAGATAAAGACATGGAAACTGCCGGTAAGTACTTTGGGTTGTTGGGTTCATAGTGTCCAAAGTTGAAGAAGTATTCGCTAGAAACAAGGCGGATGGTCAAGACACCCTGGTTGGCTATTTCCCAGCCGGTTTCCCTAATGTCGAAGAGTCGATCGAAGCGTGTGTAGCTATGTGTGAGAACGGCGTCGACGTACTTGAGCTTGGTGTTCCATACAGCGATCCCGTCATGGATGGGCTGGTTATTCAACAAGCAACCGAGGTTGCTCTTGAGAATGGGTTCAAACTGGGTCAAATCTTCGACATCGTGGAGGCAATCTCCTCAAGAGTTTCAACGCCCGTGCTCGTAATGACCTACTGGAACCCGGTAATGCAATACGGGGTTAGGCGATTCGCTGAGGATTTGAAGGAGGCCGGTGGCGAAGGCCTTATCACTCCCGATCTAATAGTGGACGAAGCTGGTGAATGGCTGAAGGCTTCCGACGACCTTGAACTGGATCGAGTGTTCTTAGCAACCCCGACTTCTACGCAAGAGCGTGTGGACGCCCTTGTTGCAGCCTCGCGCGGGTTCGTTTACACAGTGTCAACCATGGGTATTACCGGAGCTAGAGCCGACTTAGACGCAAAGGCTCGTTCAGTTGTGGAGAAAGTCCGAAACTCACCCGTGGAACGATTCACCGCAGTCGGTATCGGCATAAGCACAAGCGAACAGGTGTCAGAGGTAAATGATTACGCCGATGGGGCTATAGTTGGCTCGGTGTTTGTTAATGCTTACAAAAGTGCTGGCCTCGAGGGTCTTATAGCGCTCACCAAGAGTCTTAGTAAATAGAGAGAGTTGAAAAGCATGTTGACCCAGTTTCCGAGTCCTCCGTTTGAAAATTTCACTGTCGGTCCTTTCACCGTGCACATGTACGCGCTTTGCATCCTCACCGGAATCGCCGTCGCCTACTTTATCGGGGCCGCTAGGTTCAAAAAGCGCGGGGGAGACGCTGGCGATCTTCTAGACATCATTCTTTGGGCCGTTCCGATAGGAATAATTGGCGGCAGGCTATTCCACGTTTTCACGCATCCCGGCGACTACTTTGGCGTTTACCCAACACTTGAAGAAACTCTCTATCACGTGGTGGCAGTGTGGGAGGGCGGGCTTGCCATTTATGGAGCACTCATTGCTGGAACTTTCGGAGCCTGGATCGGTGCCCGAATCTCCAAGGTGCGTTTTGTAAGCGTCCTCGATGTCCTAGCCCCTGGCATTATCCTGGCCCAGGCGATTGGCCGATGGGGTAACTGGTTTAACGAGGAGCTGTTCGGCGAACCAACAGATCTTCCTTGGGGCTTGCTGATTCCAGTGGGTAATCCGGCCGCACCAAAAGAGTTCGGGCCGGAAACTCTTTACCACCCAACATTCCTCTATGAATTCATTCTGAATACGATTGCTTTCGTCATTCTGATCTTGGTTGATAAGAGATTCAACCTGCGATGGGGAAAGCTATTCGCCACCTATCTAGTCCTCTACTCAATTATTCGCTTCTTCGTTGAAGGCATCCGCTTAGACCCAAGCGGAGTTTTCTATGGTTTGCGCACAAATCAATGGTCCGCAGTAATCGGAATCGTTATCGGCCTGGCGGTTTTCTACTGGCAAAGCAAGCGTCATCCGGGAACGGAAGATTCCGTATATCTGGTTGATCGCACTGAGACAAAAGTAGAAAAACCTTCTAAAGCTAAAACTGAAGGCGAAACTAAAGCTAAAGCTAAAACTGAAACCAAGACTAAAGCTAAAGCTAAAACTGAAACCAAGACTAAAGCTAAAGCTGAAACCAAAACTAGAACTAAATAGCCTACTTTCGATTATTTTTGTAGGCTTGTACCTATCACCAAGGGCCAAAGTTGTCCCTCCGATTCACAGATTATTGGAGAGTTCAGCATGGCTTTTGTATCGCCGTTCAAGCGCTTCAATACTGCGCCCGAGGCATCAGGTCTCTATGACCCAAAGAACGACAAAGACGCTTGCGGTCTTGCCATGGTTGCCACCTTGCGTGGATCCGCCGGGCACGACATAGTTGAGACCGCTCTAAATGCTCTGAGAAACTTAGAACACCGTGGAGCAGTTGGTTCAGATGCGGGTACCGGTGATGGAGCGGGCATCCTCTGCGAGCTTCCAGACCGCTTTTTCAGAAATACCGTTGACTTTCCTCTTCCCGAATTCGGATCATATGCTGCCGGTCTGGTGTTTGTACATCAGGACGACTCACTCGAGGTATTTAAGGCGAGTTTTTCAACGCTGGCTGAAGAAGAAAACCTAAGCGTCTTGGGCTGGCGCGAGGTTCCCACTCAACCTCAGCACCTGGGAGATTTGGCGCGAGCGGCGATGCCACAAATTGTGCAGGTGTTTGTGTCTTCGACATCCCTGAGAGAGATGGCGTTAGAGAGAGCCCTGTTTCGGCTTCGTAAGCGTTCTGAACGTTCACTGGGCGTATACCACTGCTCCCTTTCGGCCAAAACAATTGTTTACAAGGGCATGGTTACGACTCTGCAGCTTGAACCATTTTTTCCAGACCTATCGAGCGAGCTTTTTGAATCCAAACTTGCCTTGGTGCATTCGCGATTCTCGACAAACACTTTTCCTTCTTGGCCACTTGCTCATCCTTATCGATTGATTGCTCACAATGGCGAAATCAACACGGTCAAGGGCAATCGAAACTGGATGGCCGCCAGACAGTCTCAACTGCAAGCTGAGGTTCTCGGTGAGATGAAGAGCCTTTTCCCAATCATCACTCCAGACGGCAGCGATTCCGCTTCTTTTGATGAGGTTGTTGAACTTCTATACATGTCTGGTCGCTCTCTTCCTCACGCCATGATGATGATGATCCCTGAAGCGTGGGAAAACCAAACAGACATCGATGAGGCGCGCAAAAACTTCTACGAGTATCACAGCATGTTGATTGAACCATGGGATGGTCCGGCTGCAGTAATCTTCACCGATGGTTCTCTAGTGGGAGCGACTCTAGACAGAAACGGTCTTCGCCCAGGTCGCTACCTAGTAACTGAGGACGGCCTCGTGGTTCTTGCCTCGGAGACCGGAGTGGCCGACATTGATCCGGCAAAGGTGGTTCGAAAGGGTCGACTTCAGCCTGGCAAGATGTTCTTGGTTGACACGGCTGGCGGTCGGTTGATCGACGATGACGAAATTAAGTCTGAGATAGCCGCTTTGGAACCTTGGGGAGAGTGGCTTGAAGAGAATCGTATCAACCTCAGCGATCTGCCAGAACGAGAGCACATCGCTCATACCGCGTCATCCGTAAATCGTCGACAGCGCACATTTGGTTATACCGAAGAAGAACTCAAGATCATGCTTGCGCCAATGGCAAGGGCTGGAGCCGAACCGCTTGGAGCTATGGGCTCAGATACGCCGATTGCTGCCATTTCAGATCGTCCAAGACTTTTGTTTGATTACTTTGTGCAACAGTTCGCGCAGGTTACTAACCCTCCACTGGATTCAATCCGCGAAGAAGTGGTTACTTCACTTTCGACAGGAATTGGCCCGGAGCTCAATCTGCTCTCTGCATCTCCGGCCCATGCCCAGCAAGTGATTCTGGACTTCCCGGTTCTCACCAATGATGAATTGGCGAAAGTTAAACACATCGACGAGGTGCCGGGCCTTGGTCATGCGGTTACTGTGCGAGG
>CALPUC020000082.1 GCA_943326655.2 Rhodoluna limnophila | reverse complement strand
ATCATGCGATTGAGGGAAAGCGAACTAAGAATTTTGGAGCCGGTGGAGATCGCAACATCGCCGTAACTTTTCCCCATACCGACCGGCAGGAAGCTAGCTCCGGCAAAGCTGGCCGGTACGTCTTCAATCCAGTGTGGCGAGTCAAGCTCCCCAGCTTCAGCGGTTACGCCACCGAACGACCGTTGAATCATCAGCCAAAACCCAAATGCGCAATAACCAGCGAAGCGGCCAATAAAACCACAGTGAAAATTGTTGGCCAGTCTCGGAACAGGTACAAGAGAGGGTCCTGATTCATCTCACCGCGATGCGCCTTGAACCACATGCGCCCCACCAGATACATGATGAACGGAATTGCCAACCAGCCAACCTGCGGCAATGCGTAATCGACCCGAATTGCCGCGCTATCCAGGTAGAGAGCAAAAATTACTACAGCCAGCACTCCGGAGGATGCCCCGAAGGCCAAAATTAGAGGCATGTCGGTTGTTGAATATGCGCGGCCGACCGCTTGAGTGAAGCCAGACTTTTGAATTGATTCCAGCTCGGCATAGCGCTTTACCCAGGCCAAGGATAAGAAGAAGAAGATTGAGAAAGCGAGCAGCCAGTAGGAGACCTCTATTCCGGAAGCAAAACCCCCGGCAATAACACGCAAGGTGTAGAGACCGGCAAGGCTAATCACGTCTACCAGCGCCCAGTGCTTCAACCAAATGGAGTACACAAAGGCGAAGCCGAGATAGGCCAAGACGGCGATAAAGAAATTTGTTCCTACGAAGAACCCCACGAGCAAACCGATTAGGAGTGACGCAATTCCAACTAGAAGCCCCGCACCAACCGAAATCTTGCCCGATGCCATGGGTCGATTTCGCTTGAGGGAGTGCGCTCGATCGTTTTCCAAATCCAGCACGTCATTGAAAATGTAAACGGCAGAAGAGACCAGGCTGAAAGATACGAAAGCCAGCCCTAGAAACAAAAAAGCTGGAGTGGCTTCAAAGAATTTGAAAGACGCAAGAAGCGGCACGAACAACAATAGGTTCTTGACCCACTGGTGAACGCGAAGTTGCTTGAGCCAGTTATTCAAAAATCCTGCCTAAAACGTAGCTGCGCTGAACCTTAGAAGTTTAACCTCGGAAGTCCGTTGTATTCTAAAAAAAGAAGCGACAGGGCGGAGCAGACCGATGAGATTCTTGATAGCTGTAATCGACGACCAGAGCAACTCTGGAACCGATGACGAGATGAAAAACATCAACGCCTTCAACGACACACTTCGTGCCAACGGGCATTGGATCTTCGCCTGCGGGCTAGCTAATCCCTCGAACGCAATAGTTATCGACAATCGGCGAGGGGCCGGTCTTGTTACCGAGGCCCCGCTATTTGCGGCCAAGGAGCAGATGAGCGGATTCTGGATCGTCGAAGCAAACGACGAAACCACCGCTCGCACGTTGGCTCACGGTGGCTCCAAAGCTTGTAACCGCAAAGTTGAACTGCGGCCGCTGCTTTAGCTAAATCGTCGGTTTAGTAGTTAACCTCAATAACCACTCGGCGGTTCTTCGACTGGTTGGTCGTTGAAACCGGGTCTACCCCACCCTTACCGACAATCTTGTAAACAGCCTTGATTCCCTTGGACTTCAAGAATTCCATAACCGTCTTCGAGCGGTTTGCCCCCAGAATTAGGTTGGCTCTCTTGGTTGCTTCAGAAACTCCATCGGTTTGGGTGTAACCGTAGATGGTTATCGACTTCGCGCCCTTGATTAGAGGAACCAAAGAGTTAAGCGATTTCACACCACCAGCGGTTAGATCATACTTCAAGCCGTTGAACAGGAAGCCGGAGAGAGTCCACTGTTTAGTCTCCGACTTCTCAGCAACTGCTAGAACCTCACAGTCGTTAGCGAGCACGATGTACTCGGTAGCTTCCGCATCGCTGCCGTCTGGTTTCAAACCAGAGAGTAACAAGTTCTGCTTACCGGTTAGGGTGCAAGCCTTGCTCGGAACAGTGATGGTTCGGTTGAAGTTTCCACTGCCATCGGTGGTTGCCTTGAACAACAAAGTCTTCGACGAACCTAGGGTCAGCGTGTACTCGGAGTTTGGCTTTAGGCCGGTTCCGGTAATGGTGACCTTGTTGCCCGAGAACCGAACGCCGACCAACTTGTCGGCGTTGATCGACAGGCTGAAGTCTTCGGTGACCACTGGCGGTGCATCGTAGATGTACTGACCGGTAACCGAAGCGTTTCCAGCTCGCAGGGTGAGGTCTACGACCCCAACACCAGCCGGAGCCTTGAACGTAATCTCGGTGCCGGTTCCGTTCACGGTGAACTTCGGCTTACGCAAGGTAATTCCACCGATAACCACTGAGGTGACCGCATCGAAACCGGTTCCGGTGAGCACAACGGTGTTACCGCCGGCTTCCGGCCCGTGGTTCGGGCTAATCAGAGTCATGGTTGGTGGTGCCGGGGTGATTACTAACTTTCCAGCAACGTACTTGAATACGTTGGAGTAGGCCAGGCCGTCAGCAGCCGCGAGGTTTCCACCGGAAGGAACAATGCGGTAGGTACCAACAGCAGTTGGCGGTGCGTTGAGCAGAGTTGTGCCCTGGTAGTAATCGAAGGTGAATCCGTCAAGGAAGTCTCCGTCTAGTAGACCGGTAACAATCGCGCTCGCGCCGAATCCCTCACCAACAGCAACTGTGATGTCGTCTGCTACAACCGAAAGGGTCTTCGGTGCTGGGTAGATCTTGATGGTGATTGATTCAACCGTGGTTTCGCCGTCGTGCCAAGCAACCGAAGCGTTGTAGTTGGTTGATGCAGCCTGACGTGCTTCGATGATGCAATCACCGGCAGCAATGGCAGTTACCACTCCAGCACTGTAAGAACACTTCGACGGAGTCGCGCTAGTAACTACTGCGTCGGCAATTCCAGAAGAAACATCCGGAGCCTGCCCGGTTCGGTTGTCGGTAGTAGCAACAGTTACGTTTACCGTCTGTGTGTTACTGATAACAATCGAGTTGACCGCGGGAGTTAGCTTCACCTTTGCGTCGGCCTTCAGAATCTTGCCAGTGATGGCTAGGTTCGAGTTGGTCAACGTGTAGTTTCTCGCCCAGTTTGCCGACAGCGCCAAAGGAGCGGTGAGCGTGATGGTCTTGCCCGAACCGGCAGTTGCATCTGAGAAAGTTGCACCCTCAGAAGACGATGGGTTCAGCGTAACGTTGTCGCCTTCCACTGCACCGGTGAGAGTGATCTCTCCCAGGGTTGCAGCGTTGGTTCCGTCGTAGCCCTTCTCAACCTTCACCGAAGTAGCCGTTACCGACTTCTTGTTGATGGTGAGCAGGAAGGTGTTGTAGGTCGGGATGTAGTAGGGAGCGCGATCGACCCCTCCACTCAACATCTGGAAGCTAGCAACACGAATCTGCCACGAGGTAACGGTGGTGTCATCGCCGCCACAACTGGTGTGGTGGATTGCTACATCACGTGGCAGACCAGACGACCAGCCGGCCGCTGGATTGTCGATAGCACAGGCGTTGTTACGGTACTGCCAGGTTACCGAGGTAACCGAGTTAGCGGCCGTGCTGTTCGTGAACATGATGTCGTTCGACGTGCCTCCGGTGCCATCGCCCAACTGACCCTTATAGGTAATCGAGTTTCCGGCATTTGCGCGAAGTTTCGGTGTGAAGGTAATCGGCGAACCGTTGATAATCAGGTGCACCTGGTTGGCGTTGACCACCGACTGATACTTCACACGGTCGTAGGTGCCAGCACCAACGTTGGCTCGAACGTAGTAGTCGCCAGCTGCTGTTGGCAGACCGGTCTGAACTCCACGAGACCAAGCTCCGAGCAGATAATCTTCAGCTGTCTGCCAAACATAACCGCCCACCGCAGGAGTAAACGGAGAGTTTGGTAGTGGGTCAGCAAAGGCTGCTCCAGCGGTGTAGCTGGTGCCAGCCTGTATCGTCAGTTCGCTGGTGCTTCCGCCGAGTGTGGTTGAAACCGATGCTCCCACGCCACAGTAGAAACCGAAGGTTTGTGGCACCTTCGACGAATCGGTTGGGGTGAAGGTAACCGACTTCGAACCCCATGGGCTAGCGAAATCAGTTGCCAGGTTAGCAAGGTTCACGTCTACCTGGCCGGTCGACCAGGTAACAGCAGCGGCTGGAATTGCCACGCCATCCATGGTTACCGAACCACTGACGCCGAAAACATCATTTCCGGTTGCCGAGAACTGGGCAGGGTTGCGACCCGCAGTGGGTGTCTTCAGACACAAGCCCGAGGTTGGGGCCATGGTCGTTGCTTGAGGAGCGTTTCCAACAAACTGGATGCCAAATCGCTGCGAGGTTGCCTCGATGTTGGTTGTAACCATTACCTGGTGCCACTCATTAGGCGAAAGGTTTCTCGGAGCCCTAAAAGTTATCGAGGTAGCCGAAACGCTTATTGGAGTGATCGGGTTGTCGGTGCCCCAGCCAAGGTGCACGCGTGTCTTGGTGCCATCGGTTCCGTTGAGTCTGGTTCCGGTGATCACGAACAGATCGCTCGCATCAGCTTCTGCGTCGAAGGTGTAACGCGGTGCCGATCGGTTGTTGTCAACCGAAGACTCAATCTTTGAAATGGTCGCAGCAACTATGCCTACTGCAACGCCTAGCGCCCGAGGCGCAACCGCAGTTGCCGCACCCAAAGTTGGCACAACAGTGATGTCGTAAATTCCGACCGTCCTGGCCGGCATAACAAAAGTGATCGCAGTGTCGGTGTAAGAGGTTGGGGTAACCACAGTGGTTCCCACCTTCACCTTTCCAGAAGTACCGAATCCGCTTCCATCCAGACGGAACTTTCCACCGCCGGCTGGAGCCGATACCGCTCTGGATCGAGTTGAGTTGTCAATAATTCCGGCATCGCGCCAGTCTGAATCGGCGCCAAAGTTCGTGATTTTTGGTGCGGTAACAACCACGGTTCCGTTGTAAGACTTCTTCGAACCCTTTGGCGTGATTACGATTGCAATCCGAGCCGCTGAAGCGTTTGGAATCGCAACGTTCGAAATTGTGGTTCCGTTCGCAGTCGAGCT
>CALPUC020000081.1 GCA_943326655.2 Rhodoluna limnophila | reverse complement strand
GTTAGCAGGTTCAGCGAATAGCCCAGAGTGCTGAGCCCGATGAAGGTAACCAGAAGCGAAGTAGGAATCGAAATCGCGGTAACCAGAGTTGAACGAACCGATAGGAGGAAGAGCAGGATGATCAGAATTGCAAAACCAAGTCCCAGAAGGCCTTCTGTAGTTAGCTGCTCGAGAGATTTCTCAACAAACGAACCCTGTTCGAAAATCACAGCAACTTCAACGTTGCCGCCAAGTTCTTTCTTGAGTTCCTCGATGCGTTCTTCAACGCCGTTGGCAACGGTAACGGTGTTGCCGTCCTGAGTCTTGGTAACGGTAACGGCAAGTGATTCTTTTCCGTTCACACGGGAAATCGTGGTTACATCGGCGTAGTCATAGGTGACTTTGGCAACCTCGCCGATTGTGTAAACCTTCGGGGTAGTAGGAACGGTAACCGGCCCTGCCATCGTCATGGTGGTGGTGAAGTAGGCGCTAGCTGGAGGAGTAAGTGCAATCTTCTTGAGTGTGGCAATGCTTTCAACCGGGGTTCCAACCTGGAGGCTCAGTTCGCCCTGGCTATCGCGAATGCTTCCCGCAGGAACCACAAAACCGCTCTGCTGAAGTGCCTGCGTGATCGACTGCTGGCTCAAGCCGTTTTTGGTAAGTAGCGCGTTGTCGAGTTTGAGGTTGATTCGCTTTACCTTCATGCCGGTAACGCTCACTCCGCGAACGCCGTCGATCGAGCCGAACACGGTCGGTGCTACATCTTCAAGCAGTGGACCTAGCTTCTCGTTGTCGTCGCTGGAAACACCGATCGAGATGATTGGAACAGAATCGAACGAGCCCGAAACTACGTTGGCGTTAGCTTCTTTCGGCAGCGAGCTCTCAACCGATGCAATCGCAGCGTTTAGATTCTCTTTCACCTTGGCCGAAGATGTGCCGTATTCAAACTCAACACGAACAATCGAGAGGTTGTTTTGCGAAGTCGAAGTGGTGGTAACTAGGCCGTCTAGGGTGCGAACCTGAGCCTCTACCTTCTGGCTAACCTGTTTGTCGATTACCTCGGCAGAAGCCCCAGGGTAGGAGGTAACAATAGCTGCCTGAGGAGTCTCAAATGATGGGAGAAGCTCTTGCTTCAGACCACCTAGGGAGAGAGCACCGAATGCCACCACGATGATTGTTGCTAGAGCAACTACTGAACGGTTGGCAAGGCTGAGTTTGGCTAAACGATACATAATTTTTCTCCCGATAATTCTTCTCTAAGAATAACCGAGTTGCCCGTTACAAGATTCCCTAACCGAAGATGGTTGGAATGAAATCCGTGACCTGAATGGTGAACACAAACACCGCGATACCACCGGCGATACCGACCCACTTTTTACCGGATCGCTGCCAGAGTTTTTCCTCCTGCTTGGCAAACATGCCAATGATGGCGATCAAGATAACGGGAAGTGGGATGAGGATGAATGAAAGCTGACCGTAAAGCTCGGATTTACCCAGCCAGGCGTTCACAAATTGCCCGCTCCAGGCCGAAATCAGGGTTGCGAATGCCAGCGCACCGATTCCACCCGGGATGAACTCGTGAATCCACTTCACACTCGGAAGGCTTGGGAAGACCATCCCGATGATTCCAGGAAGGAAGATTAGGAATGCTCCAACCCAGAGGTGCCAACCCATGCCAACCATTCCACCGATCATCACAATCAGGGTGGCAAATTTCAGCACTAGCGAAGCCCAAGGTTGCCAGGCAAAGGTTGGTGGTACTTCGGTTGGGTTGAGTCGATCCAAGCGGTTCGGCGCCAGCTTTGCTGCTAACTCCTCCAAAACCACTCGGCCAACCGCAACCGCCGCGATGGCGAATGCAATCGGCCTGGTGTCGTTACTTATCGGAACGGTAGCTCCGGTGAATGCCGACACCGAGCCAACTAGGCTCATCACCGTCAAAACTGAAATGAATCCAATTAGCGCCAGGTCGATTACACGCTCCCAAGCCTCGCCGACGTTTTCAATTGCTGGGCGTCGAATCTTTCTGAAAGTAGTCGCCATGATGCTCGGGGCAAATCCCAGGATGAACATGGCCACCAGGTAGCGAATGTCACCGATCCCGGCAACTGGCATTGCAACCAGAGATGTGATCACAAATGCGCTCATTGCCACAATTCCGAAGAGTGCGTCTAATGTGCCAAAAGCCATGATCAAAACCAGAAGTCCGATCTTTCCGCTGGTGGCCAAACTCGAAGCGCCAGTATCCACCGCTGCAACGCCGAGAACTACCGCGGCGAAATAGGCCAAGCCCATGAGTGAACCAACTAGGGCTCGCAAGTAAGAACCATCGTTCAGAACGCGACTCAAAACAGGGGAGACCTGCGCTACGCGTTCGATCCAGTTAGTCATCGGTTTATCGAGAATCGTAAAAGTGCTACTTCGCCAAATTGAGAGTTTGTCAACCGCTCCGGCGCCTTCGGTCTCAAAATCATCGTGGTCGGCCTCAAGGTTTCCGTAATCGGCACTATCACCTTCGGAGTCTTCAGAACCACCCGCGCTGTTGGAACCTCCACCAGAACTCGAAGAGGAGCTCGCCCCACCTCCCGCACGTGCGCCACCTCCAGAGCTCGAGGAGCTGCTGGCCGCGCCTCCGGCAGCCGAAGCCGCCGCAGCGGCACCAGCGGCTGCGGCTGAAACAAGGGCAACAGAAGCAACAACCGCGGTTACCTGTTCTACCTGGGCCGCTGCCGCCTCAGGAGTTACCGTAGCCGCTGGGTCTAAGCCCAATCGTTCGTAGAATTCTGGATCGTTGGTTAGTGCCTCACTGAGCTGTGATTCGGTTGGAGCGACTTCAGAAATCTCTTCAAGCATTAGAGTCTCGGTCACCTGAAAGTAGGTTGCCTTTTCAAACGGAGTTCCGTCTGAATTAGTGGATGTGAGTGTGATCGAATGCCAACCAGGTTCCAGACCAGGCGGAATCTTTACCTGCTCCTCAACCCCACCACTAGCGCTGGTTTTCCCTGAGGCGATTGACTGCGGGGTTGAACGCAGAATCACCTCATAAGGGACGGCAGCTTTGAGGCCTTCGCTTTCAATGGCGATTATCTTGCCAGTGATCAGATCGCCAATCTGAGCGTTTATGGCAAGTTCGCTTTTTACCCCAATGACTTCAACTGTGAAGGATTTGGTCTTTTGAGTACCAACTTCGTTGGTAGCAGCAATAACGAAACTGAACTTGCCGCCATTGGTGGCAGTTCCCGTGATTAGGCCGGTAACAGGATTTAGGCTGAGCCCCTCTGGCAGTGAACCGGAAGCCAGGCTGAATTTTGGAAGGGGGAATCCCGTTGCGACGAACTGCTGGCTAACCTGATCTCCAACATTCAGAGTCAGCGGGAACTCGCTAGATGTAATCAATGGCGCGGATTGAACTGCAAGTTTTAGCGGCATAGCCAACGCGCCTACCGAGTTAGTTGCTTCAACTGTGAAGTCAAAAATTCCGGTTGCGGTTGCGGTTCCAGTTACAGCACCGGTAGAGCTATTCAATTTCAAACCAGTGGGCAAAGTCCCGGCCGACACACGATAAACAGGAACCGGAAAACCAGTGGCAACGACTGCGTCTGTGTAAATCTTCCCAATTTCAGTTTTCTCAATGATTTTGTCATCAAACTTGGTGGGAATTTGGTTCACGGTAAGCGAGTAATTGTCGGTTGTCGTTTCGTTTTCCCCAGCAATGATTCGGAGTTTGAAGCTGTAGATGCCACCCATTGTCGGCGTGCCGGTAAGGGTTCCATTTGCGGTTCCAAGGGTTAGCCCAGGTGGCAAGGCTCCCTCTGAAACTGAATAGAGGGGTGCGGGGAAGGATTCGTATTCAATGCCATCCGTGTATGCGGTTCCAGCCAAAATTTCCTGCAGTAAATTGGCATCTACCGCTCGTGGAGCAGCATTTACGATTACCGTTTTACTCACATCGGCAGTGTCTAAAGAATTGGAGGCACGAATCGTGAACGTGAAATTTCCTCCAGTTGTAGGAGTTCCCGACACGCGACCCGTCGAAGTGTTTAGAGTCATGCCGCTTGGAAGTGCCCCAGCGGCCACCGAGTAAGTCGGCAGCGGGTAACCATCAGCATTGAAATCGTAACTATATGAAGAGCCCTTGTTTAGCTTGTTGCTGATCGCTGAGGCGGTGAAAATCGGCGCTCGACGAACGGTGATTGTGGAAACTTGCGAAAGAACGTTACCGCTGTTATTAGTTGCTCTCACTCGATAGGAAAAAACTCCAGACTCCGCCGTTTTCCCAGAAACAACTCCAGAGGTTGCACTAATGCTCAGGCCATTGGGTAGTTCGCCGGAACCGATTGCGAAAGTTACAGACTCTCCAGTTACCTCAGGAGCAAGATTTATCTGTGAACCGTAGGTTGTTGTTACCGAGTAGCCGTCATCGTTTATGAAAACTGGAGCTGGTTTCACGACATATGTCACTGAACTGGTAGTTACCGAATTCACAAAATTGTAGCCACGCAAATTGAAGGTATAGCTCCCGGAAACCGTTGGTGCTCCACTCACCGTGCCATTGCTTGAAATTGTGAGCCCTGGCGGTAAATCTCCCGTGCCTTTAACAACAGACGGAGTTGGGTAACCGGTAAATACGGCTCGGTCAGAAACCGATTCGCCAATCCAAAGAGTCTGATTCTGCAAACCTGAGCCACCGTTTACGGAAGTGCCAACAGTTATGGTCAGATTTCCGGTGTAGTCGTTCGAAACTGTTCCTTCGTCATCAGCCTGGGCTCGAATACGGAAAGTGTAAGCACCCGGGGTATTGGGCGTTCCAGTGATGGATCCAGTTTCCGTGTCCAGTTCCAGACCGGGCGGAAGTGCACCATCGAAAAGCGAGTAGTTGAGAGTGCCTGAGGCCGCCGCTGAAACACCAGAACTATATGAAACTCCGTCTGGGATTTGGCTGGTGATCGAAGTGTCGGTAAACGTGGCATCTTGATAGTTGTCTAGCGCGTACATGGTGGAGCCCAGAACATCCTTGGTTGCCGCATTTGGGGTGACACCTGTTGTGTTCCCCTGGAATATCGAACTCGCCCCACCGCC
>CALPUC020000080.1 GCA_943326655.2 Rhodoluna limnophila | reverse complement strand
GTTGCAAGAAAGAACATTCTCGATAAATTCTCAGGCGAGACAGTTGTTGTCGTCGCGCACGTCATGCCCATCCGCGGTTTTGTGTCGCTGGCTCTGGAGGCGGGCGCCGCGGGTTACTGGGCAACACAGGTTGCCCCTTGCTCGGTAACCGTAGTTCGCCACTGGGGAGCTAGCCATTCCGAGCTGGTCACGACAAACTTCACCGGTCATCTCTAACCCTTGGTTGGGTAGTCTTGTACATGGATGGGTTGACTAGGCGATCGCGTTAGTAATAACGAGGAACGTCCGGGCTCCACAGAGTGAAGTGGTGGGTAACACCCACTCGAGGCAACTCGCAAGATAGTGCCACAGAAAACAGACCGCCGTGCAAACGGTAAGGGTGAAACGGTGGTGTAAGAGACCACCAGCAATTTGGGTGACTGAATTGGCTAGGTAAACCTCACTTGGAGCAAGGTCAGACAGAAAGTGTTTGAGGGCTACTCGCCCGAGCTTTCGGGTAGACCGCTAGAGGTTGTCGGTAACGGCAATCGTAGATAGATGATCGCTCACGACAGAACCCGGCGTATCGGTCAACCCATCCACCACTCAAATGTTTTTGCTGGCAACCCTGGCTGCACCAATGATGCCAGCGTTGTTCTTGAGAACTGCCGGAACTATTGGAGTTTTGAGTTTTAGCAAAGGCAAGAAGAACTCGTGCTCTTTCGAAACACCGCCGCCGACGATGAACAAATCTGGGGTAAACAGCGCTTCAAGTTTTGAATAGTATCGTTGCAAACGTTCCGCCCACTGGTCCCAGTCGAGGTTCTCTCTCTCCTTTGCGGAAAAGGCAGCTTTAGTTTCGTAATCCACGCCATCGATTTCCAAGTGCCCCAATTCGGTGTTCGGGACCAGTTCTCCATTGATGAAAAGCGCGGTTCCGATTCCGGTTCCGAGCGTAGTCAAAATCGCTAATCCAGATTCTTTTCTTCCGGCTCCAAATTTCATTTCGGCGACTCCGGCGGCGTCGGCATCGTTGATGAGGTAGACCTCGCGGCCCACTACCGTTGTGAAAAGCTTGTCGGCGTGGAGGTTGATCCATTCCTTTGAAACGTTGGCGGCCGATAGGGTGACTCCGTGTTGCACGACCGCTGGGAAACAGATCCCAACCGATTTTGCGACGCCTTTCGGGTCGAGCGTTTCGATGAGGTTTCTCACAACCTCTGCGATGTCCTCTGGGCGCCCACCAGGCGGGGTTTCCACGCGCAGGCGCTCACCAACCAACTCGCCGGCCTTCACATCCACCAGAGCCGCCTTAATGCCGGTTCCGCCGATGTCTACTCCAACTGATACTTTTGCCATTTTTTCGCCTTAGGGGAGGGTGAGTATGTCGTAACCGGTCTCGGTAACGGCAAGGGTGTGTTCAAACTGTGCGGTGATGCTTTTGTCTTTGGTGGAAACGGTCCAACCGTCCGGCCACATGTCCCACTTATGGGTACCCAGGGTGAGCATCGGTTCAATAGTAAACACCATGCCCACTTCCATGACGGTGGCGTAGTTGGGCGCGCTGTCGTAGTGGGGAATGATGAGTCCGGAGTGAAACGCCTCACCAACACCGTGTCCGGTGAAGTCTCGCACCACTCCGTAACCGAAGCGCTTCGCGTAGTTTTCGATTGCCAGTCCGATGGTGTTCACCGCGCGCCCTGGCGCCACGGCCATTAGTCCTCGATTCAGAGCCTCGCGAGTTCTTTCCACGAGGTTATGAACATCTTCCGAGACGTCGCCGACCTCTATGGTGTGATTCAGGTCTCCGTGGAATCCATCGAGATAAGCGGTGATGTCAATGTTCACTATGTCGCCGGCTTCAAGCACGGTGTCATCGGGAATTCCATGGCAAATGATTTCGTTCACCGACGAACAAATCGATTTGGGGTATCCTCGGTAACCGAGTGTTGAAGGGTAAGCACCGTGATCAATCACGTAGTCGTGCGCAAGTCTGTCTAGGTGATCGGTGGATATTCCAGGAGCTATCTCGGAACGTAACATCTCGATTGCTCCGGCGGCTATTTTGCCGGCAGCGCGAATTTTTTCGATTTGTTCAGGAGTCTTAACATCTGTTCCGGTGAAGGGTGTCGGGGCGGGGCGACCCACATATTCCGGAGCCTTGATGTGCTTCGGCACTGACAATCTGGGGGATACTGAACCCATAGTCAGAAAACCAGAAGCATTTTTGGGCATATGGCAATTTTAGGAGTGAGCATGAGCGATAACCCGTTGGACTCAGCAGGTAATCCAGAAGAGTTTTGGTTCAACCTCAAAACCAACTCGGTGGAGTTCGGTCGTCAAAGTGCCGCTAGCTATCGGGTCGGGCCATTTGCCAGCGAGGACGAAGCCAAAAATGCCCTCAAGTTGTTGGCCAGTAGAACGAAAAAATGGGAAGAAGACGAAGACTAGGACTCAAACTCGTTCTCTTTAGCTGGAAACATTCCGGCCTGGACATCGGCAACGTATTCCTTGGCAGCGTCACTTAGCACCTGATTCAAATCCGCATACTTCTTCACGAACTTCCTTGGTTTTCCACCGTGCACTCCGGCAAAATCGGTCCAGACCAAAATCTGTCCGTCCGTGCCAGCCCCGGCTCCGATACCGATGGTTGGAATTGAAAGTTTGCGGCTAACTTCGGCCGCGAGCTCTGCTGGAACAAGTTCCAATACCACGGCAAATGCCCCGGCTGCTTCGACGGCTAGCGCATCTTGCATGAGTGCCTCGGCGTCTGAGCCTCGACCCTGAACCTTGAATCCACCTAGAGTATTCACGCTCTGCGGGGTGAAACCGATGTGCCCCATAACCGGGATGCCCGCTTCAACGATTGCCCTGATCTGAGAGGCGCTCCGAACTCCGCCTTCTAGTTTTACCGCTGCGGCATTGGTGCTCTTCATCACGCGAATCGACGTGGCCAGGGCGTCGGCGTCTCCGGTTTCGTAACTGCCGAATGGAAGGTCAACCACCACCAGTGCTCGATTGGCGCTGCCAGCAACCGCCCTGCCAAATGGAATCATTTCGTCGACCGTCACGGGCAGGGTAGAGGTGTACCCGAGAACGTTATCGGCGGCCGAATCGCCCACCAAAATCACATCGATGCCGGCCTGGTCGAAGATACCCGAGGTAAGAGCGTCGTAGGAGGTTAGGCAGGTTATCTTGCGGCCTGCTTGTTTGAATTCCAGCAGGGTGCTAGTTCTAACCTTCTTCGGTGTTAGTTCGCTCACTAGTTTCGCTTCCATGCATCAACTTCGATCTCAACCAACATCTCGGGGTTGATGAATTGAATTCCAGCCAGCATCGTGGCAGCCGGACGAATTTCTCCAAAGATTTTTCCGTGAGCTTCCCCAACGCGATCCATGTCTTCTGCGTTGGCTAGGTAGACCCGTGTGCGCACCACATCGTTCAGCGTGTAGCCAACTTGAGCGAGCGCTCCGGCAATTACGGTTTCAAGGGTCACTAGAGTCTGGCCATAGGCGTCACCCTTGTGCTGCAGTTCGCCATCCACGGTCGCGGTGCTTCCAGAAACGTGAACGTAATCGCCAGCTACTACCGCACGCGAGTAGCCGATTTTGGCTTCCCATGGTCCACCCGAAGAAATTAGACGATCTGCTGCCATTTTTATCCCTTGTATTTGTTAGTGATCGGTAGTCGGCGGTCACGGCCAAAAGCCATTCCGGTGATCTTCGGGCCAATTGCTCCCTGACGTCTTTTCCATTCTGCCCTGTCAACCAGGGTAAGAACTCGATGAACTGTTTCGGCATTGAACCCAGCGGCAATAATCTGCTTGGCGCTCATGCGTTTTTCAACGTAGGAATCGAGAATTGCGTCTAGCAGGTCGTATTCCGGGAGTGAATCTTGGTCGGTTTGATCCGGTCTGAGTTCCGCCGAAGGTGGCTTGCTAATCGAGTTGGCTGGAATAGGCGGGGTTTCCCCATTCTCAAGCGCCCAGGCGTTTCGCCATTTTGCGAGCTGCCAGACCAGAGTCTTTTCCACGTCTTTAAGTGGCGCGAACCCGCCAACCGAGTCGCCGTAGATAGTGCTGTAACCAACCGCCAGTTCGCTCTTGTTTCCGGTGGTCAGCGTTAGGTGCCCGCGAGTATTGCTCTCGGCCATCAGAATCACTCCACGCATACGTGCCTGCAGATTTTCGCGGGCTACGTCGCTGAGTTCCAACTGAGTTTCGAAGCTTGCCACCATGCTCTCGATAGCAACGGTTGAGTAGTGGCATCCGATGTTTTCTGCAAGTTCCGAGGCATCATCTTTCGAGTGTTCAGAAGAAAACTTGGACGGCATGGAGATTCCAAATACATTCTTTCCGCCAATGGCGTCGGCCGCTATTGTCGCAACGACCGCAGAATCAATTCCACCGCTGAGGCCCAGTACTACCGACTTGAAGCCATTCTTCTGCACGTAGTCGCGTAATCCCAAAACCAGAGCGTTCCAGACCTGCCAGTTATCGTCTGCCTTGGTTTGTGCGTGCTCGCTAGCTAATTTCGCGTCGTTGCCGTCGAAGTCAATCAAAACCAGATCTTCAGAGAACTGCTCGCCTCGGGCAACCAGAGAGCCGTCGGAGGAAACAAAAATGCTGTCACCATCGAAAACTAGGTCATCTTGCCCACCAACCAGGTTGACATAGGACACCGCCGTATTCTGACCTTTTGCGAGCTCCTGAACCAGCTGAAGTCGTCGGTCGTCCTTGTCTATTTCAAAGGGCGAACCATTGAGCACCAGCGTGAGTTGCGTTCCAAACTCACTAATCCTAGAAACCGGGCCGCCGGCCTGCCAGATGTCTTCGCAAATGGCCAGGGCAAATCGAAAACCGAAAAGTTCAAAGCACCCGTGATCATGCCCAGGTACGAAGTTTCGATACTCGTCGAAGACTGAATAGTTTGGAAGGTGGTGCTTGCTGTAGTTGGCAATCACCTTGCCCTGATGAAGCACGAAGGCTCGGTTGTTCGCTATTGCCCAACCGTTCGGTTGATTGGCCTTGGCCGGAGCTCCAACCACAACCGCAACTTCACCCAGCCCATTCGAAACCAGGAC
>CALPUC020000079.1 GCA_943326655.2 Rhodoluna limnophila | reverse complement strand
GTGATTGAAGACGCGTTACAGAACATCCGGGCCAACGGACTGGTTGCCCCGGATCTTGATCAACTTGATTTGGACGCCGACGAGAAGGCCTATCAACTACTTGGGCAGGGCGATACGCTCGGAGTTTTCCAGCTGGATGGCGATGCCATGCGCTCGCTACTGCGCCTTATGAAACCAACCGCCTTTGAAGACATTTCGGCTGCTATCGCACTGTATCGTCCGGGTCCGATGGGCGTGAACTCTCACACCAATTACGCAAAACGAAAAAATGGACTGCAACCGAACATTCCTATCCATCCAAGCCTGGAAGAGCCTCTGAAAGACATTCTCGGACCGACCTACGGTTTGATTGTCTACCAAGAACAGGTGATGGCAGCGGCCCAAAGAGTGGCCAACTTCACCTTGGCACAAGCCGACAACCTTCGTAAGGCGATGGGCAAGAAAGATGCCAACGAACTGGATGGGTTGCTGGCGTCATTCAGAGCCGGCATGCTGGCGAATGGCTTTGTTGAAGAGGCGGTGACGGCACTCTGGGACACCCTGCTACCGTTCGCTGGGTACGCCTTTAATAAGGCTCACAGCGCGGCCTACGGGGTTATTTCATACTGGACCGCGTACATGAAGGCAAACCATCCTGCCGAATACATGGCGGCGGTGCTAACCAGCGTCGGCGATGCCAGAGACAAGCTTGCAATCTACCTAAGTGCCTGCCGCAAAATGGGCCTCGAAGTGCTTTCCCCAGACGTCAATGAGTCGATTGGTAATTTCTCCGGTTCCGACACTCGAATTCGTTTCGGTTTAGCCGCGGTTAAGGGGGTTGGGGATGCGGTCGTGGCCGGAATAATCGAGGCTCGCGAAAAACAGGGCAAGTTCACCTCGTTTAACGATTTTCTGAAGAAGGTCCCCGTCCAGGTCTGCAACAAACGAACGGTTGAGTCCTTGATCAAGGCAGGCGCCTTCGACAGCCTCGGTCACACACGTCGATCTCTAATGGCCATTTTTGAAAGCGCGGTTGATTCGCAAACCAGCCGTAAAAAAGAAGAAGCCAAAGGCCAACTCGACCTATTCGGTGGTCTTTTTGATGAAGACCCCACAGCGCTGGATGCTCCGGAGCTTGAAGAGTTTGACAAAAAAGTTAAGCTCACCATGGAACGAGAGACTCTGGGTCTTTACGTTAGTGATCATCCACTGTTTGGGCGGGAAGCCCAACTCGCGGCCAACTCTTCCCACTCAATTGGAAACTTTATTGAGAACCAGAACATTGAAGATGGAAGCACTGCCACACTCTGCGGGCTGATCACCAGCATCGTCAACCGAGTGGGAAAGAAATCTGGCAAGCCTTATCTTTTGGTAACCGTGGAAGATTTCGAAGGCGAGATCTCGTTTCTGCTAACGGGTAAATCTTTCTCGGAGTACGTAGATCAGTTAGCAACGGACCAGGTGGTTGCAGTTCGCGGTCGAGTAAATGAGCGTGACGATGGTCGAAACATGAACGTCTACAGCGTACAAATCCTCGACGCCCCAACTAACGATGAGTATTTGGGTAAGGTTCACGTTCGGATAAGTAACGAAAAGGCCAATCGTGAAGTCCTGGAGCGAATTCAGTACATCATCAAGCAGCATCCGGGGAATTCAGAAATGATGATTACCATCGCTGCTTCGGAGAGCACTCGCACATTCACCCTGCCACAACGGGTTCGTTACTCGACCGAATTTATTGGAGAGCTTAAGGTCTTACTCGGGATGAACTGCATTATCCGAGACGAAGATTCTGTCGCGAACGAGCTTGAATCGCCTTTAGCCGATTCGGTAGCCGCGCTGGAAGTAGATGAGCGGACGCTGTTCGACTCCGACTAAGCCATCAATCACGTCGACAATAACTACCGCGTTGTTCTCGACAGCATGTATTTCACGGATCCCGGCTATCAATACGGAAGTAACTCCTTTGAAAATTGGCAAGCCTTTTGCTCCAAAGTCCCAGTCGTCATCCAAAAATCGTTTGGTGTGATCCGCTGCCATTTTTTCAGCCAGTGCCTGATTTGCTTCGCCAAGAGTATGAATCGCCACCCAGGTGGCTTTGCAAAGTGCGGGCCAGCTTGATGAGCCACTAGAAACGTTGAAACTCGCAAGGGGAGGGTTTGCTCCAAGTGAAGTCATCGAGGTTGCTGTGAAACCGATTGGTTTACCCGATTCGTCCAGCATCGTGATTACCGCGACACCAGAAGCATGGTTTCTGAAGGTGTTTTTCAGGGCTTCAACCGGATCTTGAATGTGGAGGGGGTTGCTTAGATTTGAACTCACCCTATTAGGCTACCGAATGTTTCTTCGCGAATAGAATTGAAACAGAAATGGAGCGTTTTGAGCGATTTATTGAGAGTGATCAATCTTCGAGGAGCTGTTCCCAATAGTGCAGAGCTGAATCGCCTGTTGCCACGGGCATCGCTAAACGTCGAAAGCGCACTAGATCAAGTACTTCCGCTCATCGAGGATGTTCGTAGAGACGGCGAAACAGCACTGGTTGCCACTACTCAGAAGTTTGATGGCTTCGACCCGAGACCGATCCTTGTTTCGCGAGAGGAGCTCTCGGAAGCTCTTGCAAAACTGAAGCCAGAACTTGCAAAGGCTCTCAGCGAGGCCATTTCCCGTGTTCGGCAAGTGTCTGAGAATAATCTTCCAAAGCCCCACACCTCAGAGTTAGCCCCTGGCGCACTTGTGCATCAGCGTTGGCAGCCGGTTGATTCGGTGGGCCTCTACGTGCCAGGAGGTAAGGCGGTTTATCCATCTAGCGTGATCATGAATGTGGTCCCCGCTCAGGTTGCCGGAGTTCAACGACTAGCAATTTTCACGCCCGGCCAAGCAGCTCACTCTGGCCGCCCTCACCCCACGGTACTCGCGGCCGCCGCAATGCTCGGAATAGCCGAGGTCTACAACATCGGTGGTCCGGCGGCGATTGCCGCCGCGGCCTACGGAGTGCCTTCGTTGGGGCTAGAGCCCGTGACCATGGTTACCGGTCCGGGTAATGTCTTTGTAACGGCCGCAAAACGTGCACTCAGGGGCACAGTTGGAATCGATTCAGAAGCCGGGACTACCGAGATCTTGATTATCGCCGACGAAGCGGCGAATCCAGATTTTGTGGCGGCTGATTTACTTTCTCAGGCAGAGCACGATGAGGCCGCAGCGTCGGTATTGGTGACCGATTCAGAGGACTTGGCAAAAGCCGTTCAAATCTCGCTAAAAACCAGGTTGGAGAAAACTGAGCACTCGGAACGAGCGAGAGTTTCTCTAACCGGTCAGCAATCGGCGATCGTCCTAGTCTCCAAACTAAGCGACGCCGCAGCAGTTGCTAACGCCTACGGAACCGAACACCTGGAAATTCAGGTGAGTGAACCGAAAGAACTTTTGAAACAAATCTCAAATGCGGGGGCAATCTTTTTAGGCTCCTACTCTCCAGTATCACTGGGCGACTACATGGCGGGTTCTAATCACGTTCTACCTGTGAATCAGCAATCTAAGTTTGGGGCAGGGCTATCGGTACACACCTTCCTTCGAGCTCAACAAATAATCGACTACAACCGAGACGGATTGCTCGAAACGGCATCCATGGTTGATGCGTTGGCTATTGAAGAAGGCCTGCCCGCCCATGGCGAAGCTATCAGGGCAAGATTCGAGTCGAGCTAAATATGTACGGTCTCATTTTCAGGTTTTTCTTTTCACGCTTTGATCCGGAACAGGTTCACCATGTTGTGGCCTCTGGTCTGAACTTGGCCCAGAGACTCGGGATTACCAAGCTTTTTAGACTTCAATCCAAAGACACTCGA
The DNA here is from genome assembly GCA_943326655.2 of Rhodoluna limnophila. Taxonomy (GTDB): domain Bacteria; phylum Actinomycetota; class Actinomycetes; order Actinomycetales; family Microbacteriaceae; genus Rhodoluna; species Rhodoluna limnophila_C. The sequence goes on along the minus strand of CALPUC020000079.1, from coordinate 1,259 downwards.
AAGGTCTCGGCTTTTGGCCTGACCTTCAACGGACCGTTTGGCCTAGCCGCCGGATTCGACAAAGACGGGACCATGATTTTAGCTCTCGCCGACTTGGGCTTTTCCCACATCGAAGTTGGTACTGTTACCGCACTGGCCCAACCGGGTAATGAAAAACCAAGGCTCTTTCGTCTGACTGCCGACCGCGCCCTAATCAACCGGATGGGTTTCAACAATCAGGGCTCTGCAAAACTGGCCCAGCGACTCGCCAAGTTACGTGCATCCAACAAAAAACTACCCGTGATTGGTGTCAATATCGGCAAGAGCAAACTCACTCCGATAGAAGATGCTGTTAGGGATTACGGAACAAGCACCGCCTTGCTGGCTCCGGTTGCTGACTACTTGGCCGTGAATGTTTCTTCCCCAAACACACCGGGACTTAGGAGCTTGCAGAGCATCGAATCCCTAAAGCCAATTCTGGAAGAAGTTCTTTCTAAAGCGCAGGGCAAGCCAGTTCTGGTAAAGATTGCTCCCGACCTAGCCGACGAGGACGTTCGCGAAATCGCCGAACTTGCGGTGTCTCTTGGTCTGGCTGGAATCATCGCGACAAACACGACGGTGGCTCGAGAAAAACTCAGAACTGATGCAGCTCGAGTTTCCATGATCGGAGCGGGAGGTTTGTCGGGATTGCCGGTAGCCGAAAGATCAATCGAGGTATTGAGAATTTTGAATAAGTCGATTGCCGGTCGAATCGATATCATCTCGGTTGGGGGAGTTGAATCCACCGGAGACGTTCAAATGCGTCTCGATTTGGGAGCGACGTTAGTGCAGGGTTACACCGGTTTTGTTTACCGAGGACCGTTTTGGGCGAGAAGAATAAATCGAGATTTAGCTAAATAGCCCTAAAACTTGTGCCCGCGAGGCACCTGAGCTTTTGGAAGTCGAATCATTCTCGGGTACATCGCGCGAAAGGCAACATAGAGCCAAAGCCCTTTTTCAAGTTTGTCGGCACCGAATTTTTTGGTCAAAATTTTCTTTGCTCGATTAGTGATAAATGCTGTGTCGGCTAGGTAGAGAACAAAAAGTAGTAAAACCGCAGAGTTCAAGATCGTAGCGATGTAGTTGTTCGGCGTAATTAAGACAGCCACCAGCATGACCGGCAACAGAAACTCACCAAAAGTTAGCCAGCGTGCGTCCACTATGTCTCGAGTGAGCCTTCTTTGAGGCCCTGCGTCGCGCTTTGGCAGGTACTTGTCATCTCCTGCTGCGTACCCGTCTCT
>CALPUC020000078.1 GCA_943326655.2 Rhodoluna limnophila | reverse complement strand
TCGCTGGTACATCGGTGGAATCCTGAAGCACGCTCCAAGCTTGCTGGCCTGGACCAACCCAACCGTAAACAGCTACCACCGTCTAGTTCCTGGCTACGAAGCTCCGGTAAACCTTGTTTACTCGGCTGGTAACCGTTCGGCTGCGATTCGTATCCCGATGACCGGAACCAATCCGAAGGCAAAGCGCATTGAGTTCCGCGCTCCAGACGCATCGGCGAACCCATACTTCGCGTTCTCAGCGATGCTTATGGCCGGTCTCGACGGAATCAAAAACCGCACCGAGCCTATGGCACCGGTCGACAAGGACCTATACGAGCTACCGCCAGAGGAAGCAAAGAACATTCCTCAGGTACCAGGCGACCTAGAGTCAGTTCTTCAGGCACTTGAGGCAGACCACGACTACCTTTTGCAGGGCGACGTGTTCACCAAGGACCTAATCGAGAACTGGATCGACTACAAGCGTGTTAACGAGATTAAGCCACTATCGCTTCGTCCGCACCCGTACGAGTTCGAGCTTTACTTCGGTTGCTAATCAACTAAGTGAAAAGGCCTCAGGAGCGATCCTGGGGCCTTTTCCTTACGCGTCGTAGAACAGGCGCTCAAACACCATTCGCGAGCGTCTGGTGAAGGCGAGATAGTCTTGCTCCAGCGTTCCGGCCGAACCTCTCGGGTATTCGAGAATCCGAGCCATTCCCTCGAGTTGCCGGCGATCGGTGGTGAGCACATCGCTTCTCCGACTCCCCCACAAAACCACCGCCGAGCGAACTCTGGATGCCAGTTTCCAAGCCTCTTCAAGCACTGTTGCGTCATGCTGCTCGATTAGACCCTCGTCAACACAGGCCGCCAGAGCCTCCAAGGTTTTCGGAGTCCGGATTGAAGGATGTTTTGCCCCGTTGGAAAGCTGCATAAGCTGAACCAGCCATTCAACATCGCTCAGCGAGCCTCGTCCTAGTTTCAGGTGACGCTTGGGATCGGCCCCTTGCGGAAGGCGCTCGGTTTCGATACGTGCTTTCATGCGACGTATTTCAGTTAGCGCGGACTGCTGAACTTCCGTTGGATAGCGATAGCGATCGATTAGCTCGGTGAAGGCTGAAACCAGACCTGGGCTACCAGCGATCACTCTGGCTCGCAGAAGCGCCTGCGCTTCCCAGGTGTTCGCCCATTTCTCGTAGTAGGCAGAGTAAGACTCCAAAGATCTAGCCACAGGACCGTTCTTTCCCTCTGGACGAAGATCGATATCTAATTCGAATTCCAAAACCGGGTCGGCAGCAAGTTTACGAAGCAAAGAAATCTGGCGTTCTGCACTCTTCTGAGCGTCTTCCGACTCGAGCGAATTGTAAACAAACATCAAATCGGCATCGGAACCGAATCCCAGTTCCGCTCCCCCAAATCTTCCCATCGCCACAATTCCCAGATCGATTGTGCCATCGTCAATCAAGTCTTTGAGCGCCAGCAGATAGCTTTCGGTTATATCGCTTAGCCCCTGTGCAATCTCCTCGATAGAGAGAACCCCTAATACGGCTCCCATGGCGAGTCTTAGGGTTTCTCGTCGTCGGATGCCTCGAATACTGTTGGCGGCTTTTTCGGTTTCGTCATGGCGTTCAACGATGGCGCCCATTTCTTGGGTCAGTTCATCGAGAGAAAGAGCTTTGAGATCCTTTGGGTCCTCGAACCACGCGGCCGCTTCCGGGTGTCTTTCAAACAAACCCGTGGCCAGCCGGCTGGTTGAAAGCACCTGCGTCATGCGTTCGGCGGCCCCACTGGAATCTCGAAGCATCCGCAAATACCAATGCGACTCTCCCAGATCTTCAGAAAGGCGTCGAAATGCTAGGAGGCCGGAATCCGGGTCACTTCCCTGCGCAAACCATTCCAAAAGAACTGGAAGGAGCTGACGCTGAATCGTAGCCCTTCTAGACAACCCGCTGGTAAGTGCTTCGATGTGTGCCAGCGCAGACTTTGGGTCATCGAATCCGATTGCCTTTAGGCGGTCGAGGATCTGCTCGCTGGAGAGTTGAGCGGTGTCGCCGAGTTTTGCTACGGCACTGAGGAGCGGCCGATAGAACACCTTCTGATGTAGCGATCGCACCTCTAGTTTTACCTCGTTCCAGCGCTCGACAAGCTGGGCCGCGGTCCAGCGAGCGTTGAGGCCTCTGGCGATAGAGCGAACTTGTGAATCCGACTCAGGCATCAGATGAGTGCGACGCATCTGAGCAAACTGAATTCGATGTTCAATGGCGCGCAAGAATTTGTAGTGTGAGGCAAACACCGTGGCGTCCTGCCGGCTAATGTAGCCCCCGGCATTCAACACGTCAATTGCCGAAAGAGTATCGGCAACCCGAACACTTTCATCGGTTCTACCGTGCACCAACTGAAGTAACTGAACGGTGAATTCAATGTCTCGAAGACCGCCGGGACCTAGCTTAATCTGTCGATTTACCTCGTCCGCCGGGATGTGCTCCATAACCCGCTCACGCATCTTCTGCGCCGCTTCCACAAAACCTTCACGCCCAGTTGCCGACCAAACCAATGGCTTTATTCGAGCGAGATAGTCTTCCGCCAAAGAGGCATCCCCTGCGATGAAACGCGCCTTGAGCAGAGCCTGGAACTCCCAGTTTTGCGCCCAGCGCTCGTAGTAAATCACGTGAGATTCGACAGTTCTCACCAAAGCGCCGGCTTTACCTTCCGGCCGAAGATTTGGATCAACCTGCCAGAGCATTGGTTCACTGGCGGTTCCATCCATAGCCCTCATCATGCGGGTCGCCAGCCTGGTAGCGATTTCCAGAGCGCGATCTCGTTCCAATGAATCCGAACCGGTGTCGGCAACAAAAATCACATCTACGTCACTGATGTAGTTGAGCTCTCTCGCGCCGCACTTACCCATCGCGATGACGGCAAGTTTGGTGTTGGCTACTTCGTCCTTGGTGAAAGAGCCGTGTTCGGTGCCTTCCGTCAATTCCCATCTAGCAACCTCAAGGCCGGCCTCGATTGCCTCGGCGGCGAGATCCGAAAGGTGTTTAGACACAGCCGAAAAAGCCTCTGTGGCATCTGGTTGCGTTACGTCATGGGCAATCAAGCGAAGCAGTTCGGTTCGATAGGTCAAGCGAATTGCTCCCCAGCGTTGCTCTACCGAACCGGTGGCATTGCTCACCGCCGAACTAAATCGTTTCCGAAGGTCGCTCAGTTCTGGAAGCTTTGCTTCCTTAGCATCGAAAATCGCTAGTAACTCGGGGCGTCGTCGAAGTAAATCAACCATCGCGCTTGAAGCGCCAACCGTCCTCACCAGTCGAGCGGCCGATTCGGTTTTGCCGAGTAATTTTTTTGTTGTCGACTTATCAATCGACGCCAGTTCCAAAAGAGCATTCAGCGCCTGATCCGGATTAGCACTTTGGCCCAGTTCGGCTAGAGCCGAGTGCCCGGCATCCCCAACTGCCGAAACCAGCTCGTCAAGCTTGGCATTGGTCGCCTCGAGTTCAACGAAGCCAAACCTCGCCAGTTCGGAGAGACCGGGGCCAGCCACGATTTCTTAGAGAGTCTCGAGGTTTTGGTGCAGCTCGAACGGGGTAACCTGAGAGCGATAGGCACTCCACTCGCGCCTTTTGTTGGCGAGTACGTAACTGAAAACTTCTTCGCCCAAAACTTCGGCAGCCAGCTCAGACTCTTCGAGTTTCCTGATTGCGTGGTCCAAACTTTGTGGCAGTGGCTGAATTCCCATTGCACGGCGCTCAGAATCGGTAAGGTCCCAGACGTTGTCTTCGGTTTCAGCAGGAAGCTCATAACCCTCTTCGATCCCTTTGAGACCTGCCGAAAGAATGAGAGCGTAAGCCAGGTAAGGGTTGGCAGCCGAATCAATAGCACGATATTCAATGCGTGAGCTTTGGCCTTTGTCCGGTTTGTACAGAGGAACTCTCAAGAGCGCCGAACGGTTATTGTGTCCCCAGCAAACGAACGATGGAGCCTCCCCGCCACCCCAGAGTCGCTTGTAAGAGTTCACATACTGGTTGGTTACAGCGGTGATTTCCGGAGCGTGGTGAAGAATCCCCGCCATGAACTGACGAGCGGTCTTCGACAGATGGTACTGGCCACTCGCGTCGAAGAAGGCATTGGTGTCTCCTTCGAACAGAGACATATGGGTGTGCATACCCGAACCAGGGTGTTGCGTGAACGGTTTAGGCATGAAGGTTGCGTAGACGCCTTGTTCAATCGCAACTTCTTTGATTACGGTGCGAAAAGACATAATGTTATCCGCCATGGTTAGGGCATCTGCGTAACGAAGATCGATCTCATTCTGCCCAGGACCACCCTCGTGGTGACTGAACTCGACCGAAATTCCCAATTCCTCGAGCATCTGCACGGCACGTCGACGGAAGTCGTTTGCGGTGCCGCCAGGAACGTTGTCGAAGTATCCGGCCTTGTCTACCGGTACCGGTTCGCCAGCTTCGTTTAACTCGGAAGATTTGAGCAGATAAAACTCGATTTCCGGGTGAATGTAAAAGGTGAAGCCCATGTCGCTCGCCTTACCTAAGGCTCGGCGAAGAACATTTCTAGGGTCAGCCGCGGCTGGCTGCCCATCAGGTGTCTGAATGTCGCAAAACATTCGCGCGGTTGGATTGATTTCTCCGCGCCAAGGCAAAATTTGGAAAGTTGATGGATCAGGCATGGCCAGCATGTCGGCTTCGTAGGTGCGAGCTAGGCCTTCGATCGCACTTCCGTCGAAGCCGAGACCCTCATTAAAGGCGCCCTCGACCTCGGCCGGTGCGATTGCCACAGACTTCAGGGTTCCCGCAACATCGGTGAACCAAAGTCTCACGAACTTAACCGAACGTTCCTCGATTGTTCTGAGTACAAAATCTCGTTGTTTGTCCACTGGAACTGCCTCTCTCTGTGCCTACTACTAGGCTAGTCGTTATGCCGTTTATTCGCCTAGCCATGGCTCAAAGTAACCCGATTGTCGGAGACATTTCGGGCAATCTTGCCAAGCTGCTTGAGTTGACGAAACAGGCTGCGGCTCAAGGTGCAAATTTGGTTCAGTTTGGCGAAATGTCAATCACCGGTTACCCCGTTGAAGACCTGGTTACGCGGGATGCATTCGTAACTACAGCCGAGGCTGCGGTTGAAGAGCTCGCCAGCGTCCTGGTTTCGAATGGGCTGGGTGAAGTTGCGGTTGTGGTTGGAGCTCCGGCCAAGGCCAATCAACCGAACGGTTGGGCAATAGCGAACAACCGAGCCTTCGTGCTTCATCAGGGCAAGGTGATTGCCAACTACAGCAAGCACCACCT
>CALPUC020000077.1 GCA_943326655.2 Rhodoluna limnophila | reverse complement strand
TAATCGTCATGGAACCGGTGGTTCCCTTGAGTACCTTGCGTGCGTCGACAGTAAGTGCGCCGGCAACAACAGCAGGCTCGCTAAATACCTGCCAAGGAGCAACAGACATTCCACCGCCCATGGCGTTTCGTCCACCAGCTAGAAGAACCTTGTCACCGATGTTGAATAGCTTGGTGTTGCGAAGACCGTTAACCATCAGTTCACCGTCTGCCATCGTTCCAGCTGAAACGTTCAGAACCTTCGACATAGCCGGGTTCATGGTCATCTGGGTCTGGATTAGCAGAACCTTGCCAGAAGGCAGCAAAGCACCGAAACCAACGCTGAACGCACTGTTCGACATTGTCGAAGTTAGCGTCTTCGAAGTGATGGTGTTGTTCGCTGAATCGTAGATGTCAAACGAGTTGCGACCGCCAACAGGTGCGTTTGGACCCATCACCATGGTGTTGTCACCGGCGATTAGAGTCTTTGTTCCGCCAAGGTTTACTACCGCAGGTGAGACACGGCCCGCACTTAGAGCCGGTCCGGCGGTAAGTGCTCCGGTCGACTCGGTGTAGATCTTGGTGGCTGCAGCTGCAACGGTTGGGGCCATGATTCGATCACTGGTTCCGAAAAGCAACCACTTTCCAGCGCCAGCGGGAATGATGTTGCTGAACGGGCCACCTGCGTCGGCAAAAGCGACGACAGCGGAAGAAGCATTCGCTCCTCCGATGGTGATTAGTTCTCCATCGTTGTAGGCGTTCATGTCGTAGCCACCAAAAACCAGCACCTTGCCGTTGGTAAGAAGTTGAGCCACGGCTCCGCGGCGAGTCTTGTTCACAAGTAGGTCGGTAGCCCCTGCTGTGCCAGTTAGCCTGGTCCACTTGCTACCTGCAGCTGCGGCAGGGTCGTAGATTTCAACTGATCGGGTGGCCTGCATGTTTTCATTTTGGCCACCACCAACGAGAACCTTGTTACCTGGAAGAGCTACTGCCCAGCCGTTAGCGTGAATGTCATTTGAGCTTTCAGTAACTTCAAATGAACCATTCTTGGGGTTGGCACCTGGGGTGAAGATGGTTGCCTTACCCACATCATTGCCCCAAGTGTTTACGTTGTAGGCGAAGATCGAACCATTGGTCATCTGAACCGTTGCGGTTCCTTCTGTCGTCATGGTCGGGAGAGCTGTGACCGCTTCGAATGGCGAAGGAGGACATTCAATGCGGTCGTCCCCTGCTGGTAAGGCAGAGGTGAACGAGTCAATCTTGATTGACTTCATTCCAGCCGCACCCGCGTAGTAAGCGATGTAGCTATCACCCGCACCGGAAATGGTAGTGGTGAGCAACGCGCTCCCAACTTCCGTCCAGTATCCAGCATTTGAGATGTTAGGGCTCGTACCAAAGGTCAAGGTAGCACCTAAGTACTTGCTTCCAAGGTCGGCAGTGTTGCCCGAGGCTTTTTCAAGGAGAACTGCAAACGGGAATACCGGAGAACCAGAGGGGCTCCCGCCCATCTGGTTGGCCCAAGAAAGAGCGTTGAAATATACGTCGCCAGCTTGGTTTTCACTTACGCCAACTGCGGTGCGGTAGGTTCCAGCACATGCCGGTGCGCTTATGACTCTTGCTCCAGCGGTGCCAAAGGTTGTGTCAACAACGCCGTCTGCGGTTAGCCGGTAGAGTTTGCGGTCGCTTGACTGCATGATTTCAACGTAGGTCTTGCCCGAGCTAGTGGTCCAAGAGCCTTCAACCGAAGGGTAGTTGGATGCAGAAAGCCCGGTGGTAGCGCGGGTCGTGGTTCCATCCGCGTAAACCTTGAGACTCGTGACAGTCTTGTTTGCAGACATCTCCTGGCAGTAGCTTCCGCTAGGCGAGTATTCGCTGATCAGAGCGGTAAACAAAACATCGCCTGAACCTGGAAGAATCGAGTTTCTCGACGAATAGGTGTCGACACAGCGGTTGGTGTAAGCAGATGCTTCGGCGTAGTTAGTCACACCGCTGATCGAGCTTGCAACTAACTCCAGGGTGCCATTCGCGGTTGCCGTCGCGTAGACCGGAACTCCCTCAAACGTCTTTCGGTTGTCCCAGTCGTTCTGGTTAGCCCCGTAAGAGGCGCTACAACTTATCTCTAGGAAGACCACTCCGGTTGGTGCTGACACTGGAGAAACTTCGTTGAATGAAGTGGCGTTGGCTAGCGCTCCAGGGAACGCGGCAGCACAGACGCTTTCAGCTTCGGCCTCTGTGAAGGTCCAAGCCTCAACTTCGTTGCCAATTGCGAATGACAGGTTAAAGAGGTTGTTCTGGTTGTCGCGGTCAAGATATACAAATTCGCCCTCGCCATACCAACCCAGCTTTGGAGAACGTTCGTATTCGCTTGAGTATCCAGTTGACTGATTAGCCATTTCCAAAACGCCATTGACACCGAACGAGGTGTCAACGGTACCCGTGTTAAGAATGTGAACTACCTTGATTGTCGATTTGAAGTTCGCGCCAAGTAGGAAAGCCATGTAGTTTCCGCCCTTGCCGTCCGAAGCCTTGAATCGCTTGTATCCGCTCGAAATAAGCTCGCTGGCTGCGGTTGAGGTGGCTCCTTGGTGCGCATAGCCAGGGCCAACGTTGCTGTCGGCAGGATCTGGCTCAGTTGGAAGAGTGATGGTCAAGGCTGCGTCTAATACTTCTGACGCGTTCGTGCTTAGGTTCCAAACTTCGGTTCCGTCAATCGTCGTAGTCTTCATTCCGAGCGCGTAGAACTTGCCTGCGGTTAGACCGGTGATAATTGAGCACTCGTTATTACCACCCGAGTAAATGCCACCATTGCCTGAGCCATCTGGGTTCCACGAACAGCTAGCAGCTGGAACGCTGGTTCGCGCCGTAGCAGCTGCAAGTGCCGCGGCAGAGGTTGCACCTTCAAAGAGGTGAGCACTGACCGAGCTAATGTCTTTAATGAATCCAGGCTGCTTGAAACTAGCGGTTGCAGACTTGTGGCCGGCACGAATGGTTACTGACGAAACACCCAGAGGAGCGCTGCGAACCTTAAAGGTAACCAGGCGGGCTGGGAACTGCGACGAGTAGTCGCCGCCGCGGTCTAGAGCCACAAGGCCGAGGCCATTCGCCGAGTTGTCAACGGTAAGTCCGCTGACGTTTGCGAGGTTGGTTACAACCTGTAGCTTTACCCCGGTGTAGCCACTGCCGTTCAAGTTTGAGCTGAGTTTAAAGGTGACTTTGTTGCCAGCTACAGCGGTAACTTCGGCCTCACCGTTTGCATAGAAGTAGCAAGATGGTGTGTTTGCGGCACAGGTGTAGTCTCCGAACGACATCTTTGAGCCGATGGAAATGTTGCCGGTTGGCTCGGTGATGGTTGCCTCGTAGAAGAAGAAGCCACCTACCGTCGCTGGGCTAGAAGCATTTAGTGCAGTTGCGCTGTACTGGTCAGCGCCACCCATGGCCTCGAACTGTGCAGCACCATAAGTGTTTCCGGTGCGAACGATGCGCTGAATGACAGAGCCGTTCTTCTGCACAAAAAGAATGTCGTTGTTAGCTGGGTCGACAGCGAAATCATACTCGCGGCGTTCAAGTGAGTTACTTTGGTCGGCTGCCAGGCTAGCAGTGGCAGTTGCAGTTGTTAGATCTGTGGTGTTGAAGAACTTGAAAGTCCAGGCGCCACCGAAGTAACCATCAGTTTGCGCAACAACGAGTTCTCCGTTGCTTGCCAGCTTCAGGCCCCAAATGGTTGATCCAATTGAGGTCCCGCTATCGGATGACCAGGTCGAGCCAGTCTTGGTGATCTTGAATACTTCAGACGAGTTTGATGTGTAAAGCACGGTCTCTGAAGCGGCTGCAAGGGTCTTCACGTTGCCGTAGCCGGTGAGACCTGAGTCGAGCCCGCTGTCGGTGGTTGCGATCACGGTACCGGTCAAGTTTGCGCTTGAGTCAGTGGTTCCGGTGAGGTCAATGTGAATTAAACGCTTGGAGGTCTCGTCTTCGTAATTGAGGTCCAAAACGAAAATCGAATTTCCAACTACGTCCATGGACACCGGTCGCCAAAGCTTGGTGACCGTACCGCCAACGGTTGAAACCTCACGGCTTGCATCATCATCAGACTGGCCGAGGATGGTAACCGGGGTTCCGGTGCCGAAGGTTGACACCTTGGTGCGCTTAATCGAGCTCGCTTCGCTCGGAGTTCCCCAGAAAGAGGAGTCGTTGAAGCCTTGGAGGGAATATGCCCAGCCGCCAACTACGACGACCCTACCGTTGCCGTTTTCGTCGATGTCGCTACCAATAGTCACGGTTTTGGCCGGCTGCTTGGCGGTGGATACTGTGGCATTGGCTGGCATGGCGGTTAGGCCGGTGAGAGCGATCGCTAGAGCTGCTACTAAGGCACTGAACTTGGCACTGAATTTTTTAGACACTTGTCTCTTCCCATTTGGATTGAGTTTTTTAGAATTTGGCTATTAGCCGTCATTAGCCATTATAGCCAGATTTAGACTTCTTTTCTAAATCTTCAGAGCCCGAAACAGTGTGTCAAAAACAACTCAATTAGGCTTGGGATCATGCGCATTGCAACCTGGAACGTAAACAGCATTCGAACCCGAGTTGGTCGGGTGATCGACTGGCTGGTGCGAAACGACATCGACGTGCTCGCAATGCAGGAAATTAAGTGCAAAAACGAACAATTTCCCTATGAAGCCTTCGAAGCCGCCGGATACAAAGTGGTTCTTCACGGCCTGAACCAGTGGAACGGCGTTGCCTTCGCATCGAAGATTGAAGCCGAAGACGTGGAAATCGGATTTACTGGAATGCCTGAATTTAAAGAAGTTTTTGAAGCTAGAGCCATCGGCGCGTCGTTTAACGGAGTGCGACTCTGGAGTTTGTATGTTCCAAATGGTCGAACCCTGGATGACCCTCACTACACCTACAAGTTGGAGTGGTTGGAAGCACTGGCTTCACGAATTGGCGAGCAGGTCTATCACGAGCCGGAAGTGCCACTGGCCCTCATGGGAGATTTCAACATCGCGCCACTAGATACCGACGTATGGAACATCAACGATTTTGCCGGTGCCACGCACGTTTCCCAGCCGGAACGCCAAGCATTTTCCGCATTCGAGGAAATCGGGCTAACCGACGTGGTTCGCCCACTAGTGCCAAGCGGCTACACCTACTGGGATTATCAGCAGTTGCGCTTCCCGAAAAACGAGGGAATGCGCATCGATTTCATTCTGGGGAACGACGAATTTGCGTCGCGGGTTTCTGAAGCGTCAATTCACCGCGACGAACGCAAGGGCGAAGGCCCGAGCGATCACGTGCCGGTGGT
>CALPUC020000076.1 GCA_943326655.2 Rhodoluna limnophila | reverse complement strand
TGTCGTCGATGTCGGTCACGTTTCGAACCAATGTGACGTCGTAGCCGTGACCGATTCGAAGCCACCGAGCCACGATGTCGAAGGCAACCGCGCTGCGAAGGTGACCTATGTGCGGAGCCGACTGAACGGTTGGGCCACAGACGTAGATTGCAACCTTGCCCCGCTCAAGCGGCACGAATTCGGCCAGCCCTTGAAGTTTGCTATCGAAAATCTTCACAGGTTCAGCCTACTTTTTGGCTTGCTGAATCAAGGCGCTTGCGACAACCGCCACACCTTCGGTATTTCCCAAAAATCCCAGCCCGTCGGTGGTGGTGGCGCTGATTGTGACCGGAGCGTGGATGATGGCGGTTAGTGCTTGTTCCACAAGTGCACGCATTGGCGCAACCTTCGGTCGGTTGCCGATTATCTGGGCGGAAACGTTGATGACGCTAAAGCCGTGGCTGTGCAGCTTAACCAAAGTCTCTTCCAGAAAGACTTTGCCATTGGCGCCGGTGAACTCCGGTCGGTCGACCCCGAAGTTACTCCCGATATCGCCTAGCCCGGCAGCGGAAAGCAGTGCATCAACGATGGCATGGCTCAGGGCGTCACCGTCGCTATGGCCATCGAGACCTCGCTCGCCGTCCCAGAGAATGGTTCCCAGGTAAAGCGGCTTGTCGGCTTCTTCGCTGAACCGATGGGTGTCGGTTCCAATGCCCGTTCGCTGCTCTCCCCCAACCAGATGGCTAGCTAAGATCAAATCATCGGCGGTAGTTACCTTCATCGCCATGCGATCTCCGGCTACCGAAAGTACGCGGTGGCCAAAGGCCTGCACCAGCGAAGCGTCGTCGGTGTGCTCTTCGGTTACCGATGAATACGCGTCTCTAAGTAGCTGGGCAGGGAAGCCTTGGGGTGTTTGAGCGGCACGCAATTCACTCCGGTCTACCGTTTCCAAAACTTCTTCCCCGCTGGCTCTCTTCACGGTGTCGTGAACAGCAACCACAGGTACAACGCCGAAACCGCTAGCCGACACTTCGGCAACGACTCGATCAAAAACTTCGGTGGGAGTAAACGCCCTTGCGGCATCGTGAACTAAAATGACCTCGGCGCTTTTGTCTACTCTCCCGAGAGCTAGGGCAATCGACTGCTGACGCGTTTCGCCGCCCTCTAGAACCACTAGATCGATGCCCGAAGGAATGTGAGGCGTGGCAAGGGATAGAAACTGCTCAAGATAGCCCGCAGTTGCAGTGATTACCAACTGGGCTAGGTCTTTGGTGCCAATGGCACGGGAAATCGCGTGTTCCAACAAAGTGGTTCCAGCGACTCTAACGAGCGCTTTGGGGGTTCCGGCACCGAGCCGTTCGCCCTTGCCGGCGGCCACCAAAATAACCGCAACGGACATGATTACCTTTTAGGTTAGGAAGCTAAAACTTCGTCGAGTTTGACGCCGGCTTTTTCTTCAACCACTTTGAGAGCCAAAGCCAACTCCGAAATTAGAATCTGACGCGCTTTTGCCAGCATGCGCTTTTCTCCGGCAGAAAGTACTTTGTCCTGGTCGCGGCGCCATAGGTCGCGCACCACTTCGGACACCTTCAAAACATCACCAGAAGCCAGTTTCTCTAGGTTCGCCTTGTATCGGCGAGACCAGTTCGTTGGCTCTTCAATAAATTCTGCGCGCAAAACGCCGTAGACCTCTTGAACGCCTTTTTTGTCGATTACGTCTCTAACGCCTACGGCTTCAACGTTTTCAGCCGGAACCTGAATGGTCAGCTTGTTCTTCTCGGTCATGAGATTATCGGTTGCGTCTTCGGAAGCTTTCTGGATGATTTCCAGGGTTAGATACAGTTTCTTCTCACCGCGAATCAATTTGTCGGCTACTTCAATGATCTTCGCTGCTCCGTGATGCGGATAGACAACGGTTTCGCCTACAACAAACTTCATGCGTGCAAATCCCTTCAGAAACGTCTAATTTACCACGTTTTCGGGCATAAATAAAGGGTTAGACTAATACCGCTCAAAGCAAAATCTCGGAGGAAATCTTGGTTGTTCGTAAGTTTGTCACCGCCTTGGCCATTTCAACGGCCGTCATTCTCGGCACTTCAGGTTGCAGCCTTAGCAACAACATCGCTTCGATGCAGCCTTATGCGCCGAGCGACGGAACCCAAATCACCGTTGATGGTGTTAAGGGCTTGAACATGATTTACCTAACCAAGCGGGTTTCTGGGCTCGACGCGGTTGAGGTTGGCGCACTGATTGGCTCATTCGTAAACAACACCGATCAGCCGGTTCAGTTGAGAATTCAATACGACGTAGACGCCTCGGAAGCAACCGACGTGATTTCGATTCAGAAAAAAGATTGGGTTAGCGAAGTAATCGCGCCAGGCGAAAAATACGACATTGGTTACAACGAGAGCCCGGCGATTTCCGGAATTGCTCTCGGCTCGAATCGCTCCCCAGCCAAGCCGGGCGAACTGATCTCAATCTTTATCGCCGTAAACGACGGGCCTGGCTCGGAACTAAAGGTTCCAGCACTTGACGGATCGCTGGAGCAATACAAACCTCTGGTGGATAACCTAGAGGCTCTAGACGAACATTCCGGCGAGTAAAGACCTAGGCTTCGAACTTATAGCCCAAGCCACGCACGGTGATCAGGTACTGAGGTCGACCCGGATCGGCTTCGATTTTTGAACGAAGACGCTTCACGTGAACGTCTAGCGTTTTGGTGTCGCCGAAGTAGTCGTGACCCCAAACGCTGTCGATAATCTGACCTCGAGTTAGCACTCGGTTCACGTTCTCAAGAAGAAGTTCGAGCAGTTCAAATTCCTTAAGCGGCAAAGCCACTTTGACGCCCTTGACAAAAACCTGGTGGCGCTCGACATCCATGGTCACATCGCCTCCGGTGAGCACGCCATCGTTCTGACCCACCTCTGAGGCTTTAGCGTTCCTGCTCAGCACCTTGTTGATTCGAGCCAGTAGCTTGGTTGATGAAGCCAACTTGGTCACGTAGTCGTCGGCGCCGATTTCTAGGCCAACGACTTCATCGGTCTCGGAATCTTTGGCCGTCAGCATGATGATTGGAACATTTGAAGTCTGACGAATCGTCTTACATACTTCGTTTCCGCTAATTCCAGGCAGCATCAAATCCAGCAAGATTAGATCTGGGCTGGAGTCGGCGAATCGGGCCAATGCCTCGTTACCATCGACGGCAAAAACAACCGTGTGGCCTTCTCGAGGGAGCAAGCTTCCAAGGCTAAGCCGGTAAGACTCTTCATCTTCGACTACCAGGATTTTCGCCATGTCATGCCTTCCGTCTTGTTAACTTCAAGACTTTTTTATCAACCATAGGTAACCGAATGGTGAACGTAGAGCCAATTCCAGGTTTAGAAAAAAGTTGAACGTCCCCTTGGTGCATCAGTGCAGCGTGCTTCACAATGCTAAGCCCAAGGCCGGTGCCACCCGTTTCGCGTGAGCGTGATTGATCGGCTCGATAGAAACGTTCGAAGACGCGTTCTAGGTCTTCCTTACCGATTCCGATGCCGGAGTCCTTGACACGAATCTGAGCCAGCCCATTGGCTACCTCGATTACAACTGCAACGCTCGAGCCCGCGTTTGAATAGATGATTGCGTTTTCAATCAGATTCTTGACCGCCACCGTGAGCATTTCGGCATCGCCAATCACGTCGACGTTTCGTTTTTCAGACTCAAACTCAATCGCAACATTGTGCTTTTCTGATCGCCAGCTGTTTCTGTCGATGGCCTCGCGAACGACGCTGATTAGGTTGACATGCTTTGATATGGCAATTTTCGATGTTCCCTGAATGCGTGACAGCTGAATAATGTCCTGCACTAGCGAACTGAGTCTTTTTGCCTCTTTGCGAATGTTTCTGAGCAGTTTGGCGAGAATTTCTGGTTGGTCGAGCGAATTCTCCATAGCCTCCGCAAGTAAACCAACTGCGCCTATCGGGGTTTTAAGCTCGTGGGAGATGTTGGCCATGAAGTCCTTGCGCATCTCGTCGAGACGATGGCTCTCCGTTCGGTCTTCTACGATTAGCAATACATTTCCATCGCCAATAGATTTTGCTCGCGCGGTGATGAAGAGTTTCACGTCTTTTCGACCCGTGGGAAGCGACGCATCAATCTGAAGTGCCTCTTGGGATTCGCGAGCCTTAGCCACTAGGGTCAAAAGCTTTTTATGGGTCAAATTTCTGCCGTTTACCAAGCCGAGTGCCAGCGCTGTGGTTGTTGCCTGCGCTACATAATTCGTGCCGTTGAGAATAAGTGCGGAAGGCCCAAGTACGTCGAGCACCTCACTGATGCTGTTGGAAAGCTGATTGCGGGGCTGCGCTGGCGCTTTGGCAGTCTTTCGGCGACTGAAGTAAACCAGTAGCGCGACCCCAAAACCCAGCGCGAGACCAACTGCAAACATAAGCCAGCTGGTTGGTTGCATACCTAAAGACTAGGTCAAACTAGGGTTTTCGGACGCGATGTTTAGTCACTGGTTAACCGCAAGTTATCGCGAAATTAACCAAAAGGTGGCAATGTTTCATGTATGCGCGAAGTTTTTCAGACTCAACTCAAAGAGGTTCAAGATCGTCTTGTAGAAATTGCAGGCGATGCTACTCGAATTATGGAACAGGCCTCTAAGGCTTTTGTTACCTCAGACGTCACTCTTGCCGACCAGGCCTTGGCCAGTGCCGATGCCATTCAGGAAAAGGCTCTTTCACTAGATGAATCGGTTATCAAGATTTTGGCTCGCCAATCTCCAGTGTCTCGGGATCTCAGAATCCTGGTTTCAGCACTGAGAATCAGCGCTTCGCTAGAACGAATGGGGGCCCTGGCCGGACACATCGCTCAGATTGCACGCTTTCGTTACCCGGGTTCGGCAATTCCAGCGGCGTTGCTTCCAACCTTTGAGGAAATGGGCAAGCTAGACATCGAGCTTGGCAAGAAAGTTGTAAAACTTCTTCAGAACACAGACGTCGACCTTGCCAAAGAAATTCAAGCCGAGGATGCTCGGGTAGATGAATTGCACCGCAATGTTTTCGATGTTGTGCTCAGCGACGACTGGAAAGAGAACGCGGTTTTCACCGTGGACGTGACCCTAGCCAGCCGCTACCACGAACGCTTCGCCGATCACGTGGTCGACATTTCAGCAAAGGTCAGTTACCTAACCACTGGCGCCTGGAACGACGCCGAGTAACTACTTCTTGTTTCCCTGCGCTGCTACTGCGGCAGCTCCAGCGGCAGCAGCCTCTGGATCTAAATACTCTCCACCGGCAACCAGCGGCTTGAAGTTTTCATCAAGTTTGTAAACCAG
>CALPUC020000075.1 GCA_943326655.2 Rhodoluna limnophila | reverse complement strand
TGAATAAACAACTCCGGGCTAACTGAACCTAGTGTGGGGCTGTCCCACCGGCACAGAGCTTCGTAACCGTAAACTTCTCCCGAACTCACATAGTTGATGGGCTGAAAGACCCAATACATGCCTTCTGGAGGAGGAGACCCTGGTCCAAGTCGCGAAAGTTCGTGTCTAACCTGTTCAGAGGTTGCAACATGGCTATCCGCCAGCTCTGGCTGTCCGGTTCTGGTGGATTTCATAAGAGCTAGGTTTAGCCTTGCATCCCAAGCCTGAGCCGTCAGTTTCGCTGAATGGTCGGTGATGACCGCGCCAATGCTAACTTCCAGAAGGAAACGGTACCGTCCTGACGTGTTGACCTCAGCAACAAGAGTTTTTACCTGTCGAATAAAGTTTTGTGGGTTAGACGCGTCAAGGGCCCTGATTGCAAAAAGGACGTTTGAGACTCGTTCGACGCGAGAAATTGCATTGATTCTAGAGAAACTGTTTACAAGGTCTTCAACAGCCCGCTGAGCCAGTTCTTCACCAAACTCAACTTCAATGACGGGATAGTTCGTTATCAGAAGTTTTACGAGCAACAGGTCTTGCTTGTCAAACAGCTTCTCAACATCAGCGAGCAACTTCCTCTGCTGTTCTGGTAAGTTCCCCCGTGCATCACCAGCCATTGTCTTGCCCTCTCGCTGTTGGTTTGAGTCTAGCCCAAGCGTTATAGGCCATGTGCTTTAATGATTTGAAGGTAACGCGTGACATTGGCGTTTTGGGTGAGTGGGGATAATGGGCGGTTGGCGTAAACCCAAGAGCGGGCAATATGAGTCTTTAATCGGTCTTCTGGTTCTCGGCATTGCCGTACTCGCGTTTTTTGTTGTCGCCATTACGCTTCAGACCACTGAAGTAACAGTTACTCAGCCAGCATCGAGTCTGGTTATTCTCGAGACCGTTCCGGTTTGGTATAGCTGGCAAGCTCCTCCACTGTTTGCTGTGATTGCTGCCATCGCCATCGGTGCGACAGTTGTGGTGGCTTTCGTTGTGCTAGAACTGCGCGACGCCAATATGTCGAGACGATCGCACGATTCGAGACACAAGAAGCTATCCCCTTGGGTTCTAATGCATTCAACCGAAGGTGTTTTTCACGGTGAAGTGACGGTGACCGTATTGATCCCCGCCCACAATGAAGAGAAACTCATCGCGGCTACCATCAATTCACTTATGGAACAGGACCGCAAACCTGAGCGAATCATTGTGGTTGCCGACAACTGCACCGATAAAACAGTGGAAGTGGCTCAAGGGCTTGGCGTTGAAGTGTTCGAGTCTGTGAATAACGTGGATAAAAAGGCTGGGGCCTTGAACCAGGTCCTGAAAGTTATTCTTCCTGACCTCGGAGAAAACGACACGGTGATGATCATGGATGCCGACACCGTGCTTCGTCAGGGTTTTCTAAAAACGGCGGTGAAGCACTTCACCGATGACCGCGGTTTGAGCGCAATCGGAGGGCTCTTTTTTGGCGAAGACCGGCATGGTCTTTTGGCTCAGATTCAAAAGAATGAATACACCCGTTATGCCAGAGAAATCACAAGACGCAAGGGTCTTGTCTTCGTTCTAACCGGCACGGCATCTATTTTTAGGGCTCGAGCGCTTCAAACGGTGGCCGAACAGCGTGGCAAGCTACTTCCCGGAACCCCGGGGCAGGTTTACGACACCCACGCGCTGACCGAAGACAACGAATTGACTCTAGCCCTCAAATCTCTTGGTGCGCTCATGTCATCTTTCCCAGAGTGCATGGTTGAAACCGAATTAATGCCGAACTTGAGAGCACTTTGGCGCCAACGCCTCCGCTGGGAACGCGGAGCGATGGAAAACATCGCAACCTACGGAATTACTTCAACTACCGCCAGATATTGGTCTCAGCAACTAGGTCTGGCTTATTCGGTTTTTGCCCTCTGGACCTATTTCCTTCTAATCGTTTTGCAAATCGTCAGTTCAGATGTCTGGATCTGGTACCCGTTCTGGATCTTCATGGCATTTTTATTTATCGTCGAAAAGGTTTGGACGGTGCGGAAAGCAGACTGGAAAGCAAAGCTTCTTGCTTCTACCTTGGTAATCGAACTGATGTACGACACCTTTTTGGGCATCATTTTCGTGAAGGGTGTAATAGACATGGCGCTGAAAAGACAGGCTCATTGGGGCGATGCGCCTCGAGTCACCAAACACCGAAAGGAGTCCAATGAGATTTGCTGATCTGGTCACTGGAATTTTGCTACCCGAAAGCTTTCTGCATTCGAGTTTCTTCATTATCTTGGCAACTCTCGTGGCGCTGAACACGGTGATCTACGCTGCACTTTCCGTGGTGCACGTTCTGCCCAAGTGGTTCCGCACGAGTTGGCTACGTCATCAACGCAAGCGCGGAGTCACAAGAAGTATTTACCCAGACGGCCCTATTTAGCGCTTACAACCGTTTGAACAATGTAGCGCGCCCGGCCCTTGTGCTTGGCCTCATACATCGCCTTATCGGAGATTCTCATGATCTCGTCGGGATGCTCAGACCCGTCATTTAAAACGCAGCCAGCAGAGCAGGTTATCGAGATTTCAATTTCGTCGTGAACGAACGGCCTTGACATTGAGGAAAAGACTTCTTCCATCAGTTCACGTAATTGCTCCTCGCCCTTTACCGTGTTGAGCAAGATGGCGAACTCATCCCCAGCAATACGAGCAACCAAAGCTGTCTCGGGAAGGGAATGACGAATTCTCTTCACAAAATTCACGAGTAGAGCGTCTCCAACGCTGTGGCCATATGTGTCATTCACATTTTTGAAGTAGTCGATGTCGATAAAAACGAAGCCAAAGAATGATTTGTTTTTCTTGCACGAAGACACACATTCATCCAGCGAAGCTTGAAGTTTTGATCGGTTAGGCATTCCGGTTAGGTAATCGTGCTCCGAAAGCCAGAGCAGCCGCTCACGTTCCTCCACGGATTCACTTACATCGCGGTAGGTTGCAAACACGAGATCTTGCCCGAAAGGAACCACGGTGTTTTCGTAGAAGCCTGGAACCCCAGCGCCGTCGACTCCAGGGACAATGTCTTTTATTCCGTTACCTTGCATCAAGGCCCTAGTGAAAACGGTGCGCAACCCCATTGAAGTATCGGGTCCAACAACATCCCCGAGAGGCTTTCCAAGTAAATCCTGTTGCGGCTGCCCGGCGACTGCTGCCCCTGCCGAATTCATCAAAACCAAACTGAAATCCTGAATAGCTTCATTCAAGCCCCGGATTGCTTTCCAAATGGCAATGCCGTCCTGGCTTGCATCTAAGGCTTCGAGAATTACTTCTAGTTGAACTTGCGAAGCTTCAGAGTTTGCTGGATTGTCTTTTTTTAGCGTGCGCTCAGCCATGATTGTTTCATCCCCACCCCGTAAACCACCTGTTCGAAGTCTAGAGTCTTGAGCAGCAATTTCCTAGGGCAGACAAAAAGTAGGGCCCCTCCCAAATGGGAAGAGCCCTAACTGCATAAGTTTGGTTACTTCTTGTCGGCCTTTGCCTGCTTTTCGATGCGCTTCTCTTTTAGAGTCTTCGCAGGTGCCTTCTTGGCGTTCTTCTGCGCCTTCTGTTCCTTCTGAGCCATTATTTCCCTCTCAAGAACCAATCTGGCTCTTAATAAAACTCTAATACCGAACTTATAGATCTATGCCCTCAGGGAAACGCGAGGCTCCTCTGAAGTTTCCGAAGATTGGGCGATCTCCATCGGTTACGGCATCCACGAGTAGGTCTCCCCCAACGAACGCACCCTTCCATGAAGCACCTAGACCTCCGAACACTTCCTCGCGGTCGCCGCGAGAGCGAGGTCTGTTTACTCCGAACTTGAATGCCGAAACTTCGTCTCGCACGCGCTTGGCAAATTCAGCGTCGTCGGTGGCTACCGAAGAAACTAGATTTCCGTTTGATACGTTCATGGCGGCAATGAACTCGGCTTCGGTGTCGACCAAAACAATTGAGTCGATTGGCCCGAATGGTTCCGAGTGATGCAGAGACCAAGCTCGAGGAGGCTCGAGCACTGTTACTGGAGCCACGTACGCCGAAGTATCTTGATTGGGTAGGAAGCGTCCGTGGTCTAAATCGCCCACATAGAGTGGTATCCCTCCGGTGTCGATCGCCTCGTTGAACTGAGCTCGCAGTTCCTGTGCCTTGATCTTGTGAATGACCGGGCCAAACTCTAGATCCGGCAGTTCGTCGTCGTCGTTTTCTACGGCCAACGGGTGGCCGAAACGGAGACCCTTAACTATCGGGAGATACATCTCGAGGAACTGAGGAAGCAGACGTCTTTGCACTACGTAGCGAGGGTAAGCCGTGCACCTCTGCTTGGCGTATTCGAAACCCTTGCGAAGGTGTGGGGCCAAATCATCCCATTTGGTGAAGTCCCAAATACCCCAGGCATTGAGGCCTTCTTGTTCGAGGATGTGTCTTTTGTCAAAATTGGCTAGACGTTCTAGGGTGGCACGGCCGTTGGAGCGACCACCAACGAAGGCGAATGCTCCGAGTTCCTGAGATGACACCAGAGCGTCGCTCAGATCGGCGCCTACGCCGCTCACCAGAGTGACCGGAAGGCCCGCTTTGGCCATTACCGCGTGAGCTAGCGTGAGCGCGTGAAAACCGCCCTGAGATGGAGTCTTAGCGATAACCGCATTTCCAGCTAGCATCTGCACCAGTTCAGCGTGAACCAAAACACTCAGCGGGTAGTTCCACGAGGCGATATTTGAGATTGGGCCGCTGAGTGGTTCGCGGTCAACCAGTTGTCTCTCGATTTCGCCGATGTACCATTCAACGCCGTCTATACAGCGATCGACATCCGCGCAGGCCAACTTCCATGGTTTGCCGATTTCCCAAGCCAAGAGCAGGGCAATGGTGTCGCGAGCCTCTTTCAACCCGAACAAAGCGGTAATCACGCGAGCCTTACGCTCGTCGAGGTCGACTTTTCCCCACATTTTGTGCTGTCTTGATGCATCAGAAACCGCATCGAGAGCCGACTGGTGATCAATCTTCGGCGGGCCCACAATCGGTGCCTGGTCTACAGGGTTTACGTGTGGTGCGGTAGTTCCCACCGACACCCACTTACCCATGATTAGGTTATTGATTCGGTCAGTCTCGAAGGCTTCAGGCGCAAGTGATTTCGCTTTGGCGTAAACAGATTCCCACTCGGTTCCAGGCTTTATGTGAAGTGTCATCTAGCAACTCTAATTCTCAACTTAGAAAGTGCATAGAGGCGATTGTTTCCCGCAATAATGAACCTATGACGATTTTGCAGGGTAAACGTA
>CALPUC020000074.1 GCA_943326655.2 Rhodoluna limnophila | reverse complement strand
TCCGTTGCGGCGAGTAACGGATTATTCATTGGCCCTCGCTACGGATCAGCGGTTGCCGTAGGTGCTGTGGCTACGGTGGTGGTTGCCAGTGCCGGTATCAAACTCGAGCACGTTGACCCTTACTCGACCTGGTACGTCGGCGGTATGGGGGTTCTGCTCGGCGTGCTGGCGGCCAGAGGCCAGGCGAGACTCGCTTGGGCTGCGGCCATTGCGGTGGCAGTTACGGTCTATCTCGAAGGCGGGCTAGGTGAGCTAGGTGAGGTGGGTCTTGAGGGAATGCTGATCTTGATTGCCGCGGGGCAGGCCACTTCAAGATCGGTCATCAGAGCAGATCAAGAAGTCGAAGAATTACAAAAATCAGAAATCCTGACCCAGGCCGCAATTATCAGCGCCAAAGTTTCCGGAGACGAGCGTCGCCAGAGGCTCCAGCAGGTCTTGAAGGAGGCTCTTCCGGCGCTGACTTCCATATCATCAAATGATTGGAATGTTGATGAGCGGGGGAGAACCGAGCTGATGCAACTTGAAGCGAGACTTCGAGATGACATCCGCGGACGCGATTTGGTTAACGAGGAAGTTCGGTTAGCGACCAAAAGCGCTCGGGAGCGCGGAGTAGAAGTGGTGCTTCTGGATGAAGGAGGTCTGGCCAATCTTTCTCAAGTCGAATTGAACAATATTTTGGGGAAAGTTGCCAAGGCAATAAGTTCGGTCGCTGCGGGAAAAATTGTTGTTCGCTCTCCGCGAGGCGAACGCTGGTTAGTCACGGTAATCGCTACAAGGTCAGGAACGGATGCCCCTGACCTCTGGCTCAAGTTTTAAAAATGGAGAACCGGTGAATTTCTTCACCGGCTCTTTCCCCCTGGTCTGAAATCAGACCCTCCCCAGAACCACGAGCCCCTAGTCTCGATAGATTCCTTATGCCAAGTATGTATTCGTGTTTGGGGGACACCAAACTCTCAGGTGTCCGCTCTTTGGGGGATAGAAACTAGTCGAGCCCTGGCCGACTGCTTGCCGACCATTGGCCGAATCCGGGAGCAAGGCTGCCTCGGAGAATTGCCGTGTTTCTGCCCCAGGTCGAGCGGAACCGCTTCGGGGCCCGAGCCTCGGCTGCCTCTGCGTCGTTGATGGCCGCATTCAGCACAGCAATCACCGTAGCTAATTCGGCTTCCGTTGGGTTACCTCGCACAACGCGCAGTGCCTGCTGAAGCTCTTCCTGCTCGCTCATTACAGAGGAATGTTTCCGTGCTTTTTAGGCGGCAGGCTGGCGCGCTTGGTGCGAAGTGCTCGAAGCGATTTGATTACTTCGATTCGAGTTGCCGCCGGTTCGATGATTCCGTCGAGCTCTCCACGCTCGGCAGCGAGGAACGGGCTGGCCACGTTGTAGGTGTACTCGGCCGCGAGCTTCGCTCGAACAGCAGCCACATCGGCCCCCGATTCTTCGGCCTGCTTGATCTCGTTTCGGAACAAAATGTTTACGGCACCCTGCCCGCCCATGACGGCTATTTCGGCGGTTGGCCAGGCGAGGTTTATATCGGCTCCGAGCTGCTTTGAGCCCATCACGATGTAGGCGCCGCCATATGCCTTTCGAGTGATAACGGTAACCAGTGGAACGGTTGCCTCGGCGTATGCGTAAAGCAACTTGGCTCCACGACGGATTACGCCGGCCCATTCCTGATCGGTACCTGGAAGGTAACCTGGCACGTCGACGAGGGTCAGGATAGGAATTGAGAAAGCATCACAGAATCGCACGAAGCGAGCAGCTTTTTCCCCAGCCTCGATGTTTAGAGTTCCGGCCATCTGCGACGGCTGATTGGCGACAATTCCAATACTGCGTCCGTCGATGCGAGCGAACCCGATCAAAATGTTTGGAGCAAAAAGCGGTTGAACCTCGAGGAACTCATTGCCATCGACAATTGACTCGATGATTGTCTGCATGTCGTAAGGCTGGTTGGGTGAATCAGGGATGATCACGTCGAGTGCGCGGTCGTCCTCGGTGATTTCAAGTTCGCCGGCGCCGTCGTAGACCAGGGTCTCGCTGAGGTTGTTTTCAGGCAGATAGCTCAGGAGGTTTCGACAGTAATCGATTGCGTCATCTTCGTCGGAGGCGAGATAGTGCGCCACACCGGAAGTCTTGTTGTGGGTTAGAGCACCACCGAGTTCTTCCATGCCAACGTCTTCGCCGGTTACCGTCTTGATTACATCCGGACCGGTCACAAACATATTTGAGGTCTTGTCGACCATAATCACGAAATCGGTGAGGGCAGGGGAGTAAACCGCTCCGCCGGCAGCCGGACCCATGATTAGCGAGATCTGAGGGATAACGCCGGAAGCCATGGTGTTGCGCTTGAAGATTTCACCGTATTTTCCAAGAGCGATAACACCCTCTTGGATTCGAGCGCCACCCGAATCAAGGATGCCGATTAGAGGAACGCCCGTGGCAATTGCCAGGTCCATTACCTTAATGATTTTGTTTCCAGCTGCTTCGCCAAGGGAGCCGCCGAAGATGGTGAAATCTTGTGAGAACAGGGCAACTTGCCGACCGTTTATGGTGCCAACACCGGTTACCACCGAGTCGCCGTAAGGGCGGTTCTTCTCCATACCGAAGGCGGTTGAGCGGTGTCTTACAAATTCATCAAGCTCAACAAATGAGCCCGGGTCGAGCAGCATTGCAATGCGCTCGCGGGCGGTCTTTTTGCCCTTCGCATGCTGTTTCTCTATCGCAGCTTCTCCACTGGCGTGAACCGCCTGGTGGTACCGGTCGCGTAGGTCTTCCAGTTTTCCAGCGGTGGTTGAGTAGTCTGGCTTGTCGGCAGTCATGAAAGTAACGATACAACCTGCGGGGCTGATTACGATTGAAAGCAATGGACTTTTTATCGAGCTCTAAAATCGCGACCCGCTTCGAATACGTAACTGTCACCGGGTCTACCAACACCGATTTGGTGAACGCTGCCTCGAAAAAGCCCAGCGATTTTCCGCACCTAAGTGTTTTGGTTGCCGGTTCTCAAACAGCAGGCCGCGGCCGAATCGGGCGTCCTTGGGTTTCACCCGCGGGTAAGTCGCTATCAATCTCAGTTCTGGTTCGACCCCTGGGGTGGAATACCCAGAACCTCGGCTGGCTCCCGCTAGTTGCCGGCGTCGCCATGCGCCGAGCAGTGCAGGCCGCACTACCCGAGAAACAAGTTCAACTCAAATGGCCAAACGACATTCTCGTGAATGGGCTCAAAATCTCGGGAATCCTGAGTGAGTTACTGCCCGAAGCCAGCGGCGTTGTGATTGGAGCAGGTATCAACCTCACTTTGGAAAAAGATGAACTTCCAATTGAGGCAGCCACGTCACTGTTGCTCGAGGGTTCAACAATGCCAGCCGATGACTTTCTGTGTTCCTACTTGACCGCGCTCGCGGAGTTATTGAAAGATTTTGATCCCGTTCCCGGCACAGTCCGTAGCGAATGCTCAACAATCTCTCAATCGGTTAGAGCGATTTTCCCAGATGGATCGGAAGCAATTGGATTGGCAGTGGGTCTTGATGAGTCGGGCAGGCTCCTCATTCAGCAGCCGGGAACCGATCAACTTTTGGCTGTTTCTGCAGCCGACATCCAACACCTAAGACACAATTAACCGATGAGTCATTTCGCCAGACTTCGCCCCCGCTTGACGCGCCTGACCGCGTCTTTTGTGTTGCTGGCACTGATTTGCGCGGTGGTGAGTTTCTGTTCGGTTTACGAACTTTCAACCTGGCAGTTTTACACACTCTGGATTACCGCCGGGGTGGCAGCTCTTTTCTCTTGGCTTTTGCCTGCTCTAGCTTTTTCGGCCACATTCGTGGACGTGACTTCCAAAGGCTTGGTTATTTCTCGTGGGCTGGGTTCCGCGAAACGGTCGGAGCTCGCTTGGTCCGAGATCACCTCGATCAGTTATTCGCCGGTGCGTGGAATTTTGATAACGGGAAACGACGAGAGTCAAAACTACATTCGGGGCTACGCCGGCCAGAAAGCAATTGCGGGCGAGCTGCAGTCTCTGCTTAGGGGAAAATAGTCTTATGGCTTTTCGAGTGGGTGTAATCGGTGGCGGGCAGTTGGCTCGCATGATGATCGAACCCGCTCTAGCCCTTGGCCTTGAGATAAAAGTTTTTGCCGAGAACTCAGGTTCATCGGCTGCCATGGCGGTAACCCGGATTGGGGATTACACGCAGATTGCTGAGGTGCGCGAATTCGCAGCTTCGGTAGACGTTATTACCTTCGATCACGAACACGTGCCACTTTCTGTTTTAGAAACCTTGGAGCAAGAGGGTTTTTCTATCCAACCTTCTCCCAAGGCTCTGAAATTCGCTCAGAACAAACTGCACATGAGAAGGCGTCTAAGTGAACTCGGGTTGCCCATGCCGGCTTGGGCTGAAATCAAAAGCGCCAACGAGCTCGACTCATTTATTGAGGAAAACGGCGGGGTGGCGATTCTGAAAACCCCGATCGGCGGTTACGACGGCAAGGGCGTGGCAGTGGTTCGTTCGGCGGCAGACGCTACCGAATGGTTGGAGAATCTGGACGCTTTCGGCGGAAGTCTTTTGGCCGAAGCCAAGGTCG
Source organism: Rhodoluna limnophila (assembly GCA_943326655.2). GTDB lineage: Bacteria > Actinomycetota > Actinomycetes > Actinomycetales > Microbacteriaceae > Rhodoluna > Rhodoluna limnophila_C. The sequence continues at coordinate 719 of CALPUC020000074.1, read as the reverse complement.
ATTTCGTTCGAGAATTGGCCCAATTGGTGGCCAGAAGAACAAGTGGCGAACTTAGGGCTTGGCCTCTGGTTCAAACCGTTCAGCGCTCGGGAGTTTGCTCAGAGGTTTTGGTCCCGGCACCGGAGTCAAGCGAGAGCACTCGCCAAGCAGCAATTGAAATTGCCGAGACCGTTGCCAAAAGCTTGGGAGTAACCGGGGTCTTGGCGGTTGAACTATTCGAAACCACGGACGGGCGACTTCTTATCAACGAATTGGCTATGCGCCCGCACAATTCGGGGCACTTCAGCATCGAAGGCTCGGTGACCAGCCAGTTTGAGCAGCACCTGAGGGCCGTTTTGGATCTCCCGCTTGGCGCAACGGAATCGGTCGCTGCTCACAGTGTGATGATCAACTTACTCGGAGTAGACGACGAAAACGATTTTGTGAGCGAATACCCTCTGGCGCTGGCAGCCTTTCCAAGCGCCAAATTCCACACCTATGGGAAGACCGCTCGCCAGGGACGAAAAATGGGGCATGTAACCGTTATCGGATCGAGCTTTGAAGCTGTTTTGAAGGAAGCACGGGCTGCGGCTAACTCGTGCCTAATGGTCTAGAAGCCATACTCCGCCTAAAATTGGCTTTATGAACACACCCCTTGTTGGCGTAGTTATGGGATCTGATTCCGACTGGCCAGTTATGTCTGATGCCGTTGAAGCATTGAAAGAGTTTGGCATCGGCTA
>CALPUC020000073.1 GCA_943326655.2 Rhodoluna limnophila | reverse complement strand
TTAGCGGGGTCGACCAGTTTCGACGCACCCTGCCAATTGGCGAAAACTTCAGCCATTAATCAACCAGAGTTCTACCGGTAAGGCGAAGGAACACATCTTCCAAAGACGAACGGCGAACCAGCGAGGTAACCGGGTCGAGACCAAGCTTGTTAACGCGCTCCAAAGCCTTTTCGCCGTTATCGGTGTAAACCAGAATGCGGTCTGGCAAAACTTCAAGGCGATCGCCAACTTCGGCAAGTTTCTTGGCGGCAGCGGCGTTGCCCTTCGAGCCGAATCGAACCTCGAGAACTTCTTTGCTCGAATACTTCTTGATTAGCTCGGATGGGCTACCTTCGGCCATGATTCGTCCTTTGTCCATAACCACGAGCCGGTCGCAAAGCTGCTCGGCTTCGTCCATGTAGTGAGTGGTTAAAACCAGGGTTACGCCCAGTTCTTTGAGGCGAAACAGGCGGTCCCAGAGCACGTGGCGGGCCTGAGGGTCTAGGCCGGTGGTTGGTTCGTCGAGCAGCAGAATCTCCGGCTCGTTCACCAGCCCTCGAGCAATGGTGAGGCGGCGCTTCATTCCTCCCGAAAGTTCTTCGCTTTTCACATTGCGCTTCTCTTCGAGCTGGGCGAATGCCAGGAGTTCTTCGATCTTGCCCTTCAAAAACTTTCTACTCAAGCCAAAGTAGCGCCCGTAAACGAGGATGTTTTCCCATACGGTCAGCTGGCGATCTAGGTTGTCTTGCTGCGGCACAACGCCAAGGTGAGCGCGAATTTCAGGGCCGAACTTGTCGGGGTCTTTCCCAAGAATTTGTAATTCACCGGAGGTACGCTGAAGCGTCGAGGTAATCATTCGCATCGTGGTTGATTTACCGGCTCCGTTTGGACCGAGCAGGCCAAACGCCTCGCCCCTGGAAACCTGGAAATCGATTCCGTCTACGGCAACGAAATCTCCATAAGTTTTGGTTAGCCCCCGGGCGGTGATTACAAGCTCGCGCTCAATTGATTTAGTCACAATTCTCCTACCTTGCTAGCCTAGATACATGTCGCCTAAGTCAGTAACACCTACGCGTGCCAAACTTGGCAACCGCAGGGTCACCGGCAAAGAGCAGTACTACACGCCACGAGAGCTGGCACAAGCTCTGGTCTCTAAGGTAGAACAACTGGTTTCCGATTTTTCTTCCCGAACCGTATTGGAGCCGGCCGGTGGCACCGGAGCTTTTGTGGAAGCCGCCAAGGCTTTTGGTGCCAGAAGAGTTCTCAGCGTAGACATCGAACCAAAGCACTCTGATGTCAGTAAAGCTAATTATCTGGAAGCTGCGCTGGAATTAAAGGATGCCATCACAATTTCTAATCCCCCGTTTGGACGAAATAACTCTCTGAGCATCCCCTTTTTCAACCGAGCGGCAAATCACAGCGAATACATCGCGTTCATTGTTCCTCGGTCTTGGCGAAAATGGTCGGTCATTAACCGGCTCGATCGTCGATTTCATCTCATCCACGACGAAGATCTCTCGATTGATTACGTCGACGACACCAACACGTTGATTTCGCGCAAAAACAATCTGAAAACCTGCTTCCAAATTTGGCAGCGCAAAGACGAATTACGAGAAATCATCAAAGTGGAAGATCGTGGTTTTGTCACCAAAGTTAGACCTGAGGACGCAGACATTGCTCTCACGGTATTCGGATTCAGCTGCGGCAAAGTGAACACCGAGTTTGAGCGGAAAGCCAACACGACCCGAATGTTTCTGAAGCTAAACCACCCCGGTGCACTGAAGGCTCTCCAAACGGTAAATTTCCAACGTTTCTCCAAAAACACCGCCTACACCGAGGCGCTCTCGTTCCCTGAGATCAACTTTCTGCTGAACGAGAAAATCGGGAACAAGTAAAACCAATCGAAGGTTAGACAAAACATGAGCATGATGGGCAGAGGCCGTCGCGGAAGCGACTCAATCAAAGACGACGGACCAAAGGCAAAGTTTTCGCAACTCTGGCCTTACCTAATGGAACACCGGCCAGCACTTTGGGTGGCCGTAATTCTGAGCATCCTCGGCGCCATTGTGAACCTCGGGCAACCGCTAATCGTGGGCCAACTAATCGACGCAGTGCAGAAGAAACAGGATGTCACCGGTTGGGCTGTCGGGCTAGTCGTGGTGCTCCTCGGCACGGCTGTGACCGGCGGTTTGATGTACTACGTTTTGGCCAAAGCTGGTGAAGGAGTGGTGCTTTCAGCCAGAAACAAACTGGCCACTCGCCTACTTCGCATGCCAATCAAGGAATACGATCTGCGCCGAACCGGAGACCTAGTTTCTCGAGTTGGCTCCGACACCACACTGCTTCGAGCAGTACTAACCCAGGGTTTCGTCGACGCCGCCGGCGGCGCACTAATTTTCGTCGGTTCTATCGTGGCCATGGCCGTCATCGATCCTCTACTGCTGGTAATTACCCTCGCCGTAATCGCAATTGCCATCGCAGCAGTAGCGTTCACCTCGAGAAAAATCAAAGAGGCCACCACCAAGGCGCAAACCCGCGTGGGCGACATGGCTGCCAGTGTTGAGCGCGCGCTCAGTGCCGTTCGAACCATTCGAGCCGCTCGGGCGGAAGGCCGTGAAGGCGACTACATCATCAAGAACGCCGAAGAGGCTTATGTTCAGGGGGTAAAGATCGCCAAGCTAAATGCCGCGGTTAGCCCGATTGCCGGTATCGCTTTCCAGGGTGCGTTTATCGCCGTCCTAGGTGTTGGCGGCTACCGTGTTGCCAGCGGGGAAACCAGCATCGCGAATCTGATCACCTTCATCCTGCTCATGTTCACCATGAGCCGCCCGCTGGGCCAGGCCTTCGGTGCCTACTCGAGCATCCAGAGCGCTCTCGGCGCACTTGCCCGCATCCAAGAAGTGCTCGACATCGAGACCGAGGAGACCAACGAAGACCAGAAACACCAGGGAAAGCGCAAGGGCAACAACTCAACCGCAATCGAATTCCGCAAGGTCAACTTCGGCTACGACCAGGCCGGGGTCCTTAGCAACGTTAGTTTCAAAATCGAGCGCGGCACCCGAGTTGCCATCGTTGGCCCTTCTGGTTCAGGAAAATCAACCAGCTTCTCGCTAATCGAGCGTTTCTATGAACCTACCAGCGGGCAAATTCTGCTCGATGGTCAGCCGGTTACCTCAATCAGTCGCTCAGATCTTCGAGCGCAGATTGGTTATGTTGAACAAGACGCACCGGTACTTGCAGGAAGCCTTCGCGACAACCTGCTAATCGGAAAACCAGACGCAACCGACAAAGAACTAAAAGCCGTGCTCAACGAAGTGAACCTCAACGATGTGTTGAAGCGCGACAAGCGCGGGCTAAACGCGGAAGTTGGCGAGAACGGCATCATGCTTTCCGGTGGTGAGCGTCAGCGCCTAGCTATCGCCAGAGCTCTGCTGGCCGCCCCACCGATTCTGCTTCTCGATGAAAGCACCGCCAGCCTTGATGGCATCAACGAGCAGCGCATGCGCGAAGCACTCGACGCGGTTGCAAAGAATCGCACGGTAATCGTCATTGCCCACCGCCTCTCCACCGTCGTCGACTCTGATCAGATCATTGTTATGGAGAAGGGGAAGGTCATCGGCACCGGCACCCACAAGCAGCTTCTCAAGAGCACCCCGCTCTACAAGGAACTTGCCGCAACCCAGATGCTCGACTAAAAGTTCTCCACATTTGCGATGCCGCAGCCTGATTCAGGTTCACAACTACCTAGATTGTTCAGGTGTATCAAACTAAGTTCCTTGATAATCTATTACTGAGCACCCGCCCCTCTGATCTTTGGATCAAGGGCGGGACTGTGGTTTAAGGGCCTACCGTGTCTCTCACCAGACTTGAAAAGGTTATTGGTCGAAGACGCTATCGAGAGTTTAAATCCGGCCTTTTGCCCTCTCAACGCATCTACACGGCAGATTTATTTCGATTTGATGTCGAGTTGCGCGCCTTAGTTATGAAGTCTTTGTCAATCATCGAAATAGCACTTCAAAATCAGATCATCGCCGTTTCTAAACCTCAAAAATTTGAGTCGTTTGGGCATGCCCGGAGAGTTCTCCAAGAACTACCGACTCACAAACAATTCGCCATTGCCAAGAAGTTTGGTTGCTCGAACGGCAGAGAGTTTAGGGCAATCCTTCGGGTTTTGAATGATGCCAGAAATAGATCTGCACACCATGAAAGAATTTGGAATTGCAAACTCGACTTCTGCCTACCCTCTGCGTTCGAAGTTAGGAGGAGAGAAAAGGTTAACTACGAGACAAGAAGCTACACGATTGCTGCTGCTTTTGACGCGATCATGGATTTAATGAGTCACTTTCCCGAGATTCTAGAAATCGAAGAAGAACTCGATAATCTCCTTTCCGAACTTCCAATCGATCGAAAATTCATCATTAATGCCATGGGTTTCGCTGTTCCCAAAGTCGTAGGCTAGACCTATGTTCAACGGAGACGCAACGAGCCGCAAAACGGCTGAAGACCTAGACGCCAAAGACCCTCTGGCTAAGTACAAAGACCAATTCGTCATCAAAGACCCAGACGTTTGCTACCTCGACGGCAACTCACTCGGCCGCATGCCAAAGGCCACCAAACAGGCCGTGAACGAGCTTCTAGACGAATGGAGCACTGAACTCGTCGACGGCTGGAGCCACTGGATCGACGAAGCGCAACCAACCGGGGACCTACTAGGACGAGCCGCTCTGGGAGCAGCCGCCGGTCAAGTTCTCGCCGTCGACACCACCAGCGTGAACTTCTTCCAGCTTTGCTCAGCCGCCATTATGGCTCGCCCTAATCGCAAAAAGATCATCATCGATTCGAGCAACTTCCCCACCGACCGCTACATTCTCGAGGGCCTTGCCAGAGACCGCAACCTCGAGCTAATCACACTAAACAACGACGGAATGGGCGGTCCAAACGCCCAAGACATTCCAAACAAGAAGGAACTGATCACCGCCGAAGCGCTGGAACCTTTCCTGAGCGAAGAGGTGGCATTAGTCACGCTTCAAGCAATCCACTACCGCTCCGGCTCACGCCCCGACATCAAAGCCATCACCGACCTTTGCCGCAAATACGGCATCCTCGTGGTCTGGGACTGCTCTCACGCCATCGGGGCAATCGAACTAAACCTAGATGCCAACGGCGTCGACCTAGCCGTTGGTTGCACATATAAATATGGAAACTCAGGTCCCGGTGGCACCGCCTGGCTCTATGTGAAAAAAAGCATCCAGAAGGAACTGCGCGTTCCCATCCAAGGCTGGTTCTCGCAAAAAGACCAGTTCACTATGGGTCCGTTCTTTGAACCCGCCGACGACATCAGAAGATTCCA
>CALPUC020000072.1 GCA_943326655.2 Rhodoluna limnophila | reverse complement strand
CTCGAGACCTTCGAAAAGACCGATGTGGTTGAGTACATTCAGTCGAAGCCAAGCGATGGTGTGCAGGTTGAATACACGAAAGAACTAACCCAGAGATTCGAATCGCGTCTGGGTGTCGGTGAAATCCTGGGTTGGGGTATTGCCGCCATTGTCCTGTTTCTTATGCTCGGAACACTCATCGGCGCTGGCTTGCCGCTTCTGGCTGCAGTCATCGGTGTTGGAATTTCGGCTGCCATTACTTTGGGGCTCTCCGGAATTATCGAAATGAACTCAACCACTCCGGTTCTCGGCGTGATGCTGGGGCTCGCGGTTGGTATCGACTACGCGTTGTTTTTGTTCAACCGTCACCGTAAGCAACTGAAAGCGGGCATGGAGCTGCGCGATTCAATCGCGCTCGCCAACGGCACCTCTGGCAATGCGGTGGTGTTCGCCGGGCTAACCGTAATCATCGCTCTGCTAGCGCTCAACATCACCGGGGTTGCGTTCCTCGGGTTGATGGGAACCATGGCATCGATTGCTATCGTGATTTCGATCCTCCTGGCAATCACTCTCACCCCGGCACTGATGTCGCTAATCGGTATGCGAGCTCTCTCCAAAAAAGAGCGCTCCAACATTGGCAAGGAAACCAAGCAAGAGGCCAAGGCCAATGCAAAGGGCCCGGCAAAGCAAGCGCTAGTAGTTCGTCACCCTTGGGTCACTATGATTTCCGGAATCATCGTGCTGTCATTTGTGGCGATTCCGTTTTTCAGCATGCGACTCGGCCTCCCGGATGGCAGCGCCGAGCCTCTGGAATCCACCCAGTACAAGTCGTTCCAACTAATCTCGAAAGCCTTTGGCCCAGGTGCCAACGGGCAGGTGCTCACCATCGTTTCGGTTCCAGAAAAACTGGATGGCGCGAATGCCGAGAATACCTTCAAGTCTGATATAGCTGAACGCTTGGCAACGCTAGACAACGTAGATACGGCTCTGCCGGGTTCGATTTCAGCAGACGGCTCGAAGTATCTGTTTGTCTTGATTCCATCTACCGGGCCTTCTGAAATTGAGACAACAGACCTGGTTCACGACATCCGAGATTTGGCTCCTGAAATCAAAAAAGACTTTAGTGCCGAGATTGGTGTTACCGGTTTGGCGGCTATGAACATCGACATCTCCGAAAGAATGTCCTCGGTGCTGCCGCTTTATCTCACCGTCGTGATTCTGCTCTCGATTCTGCTACTGATTCTGGTGTTCCGGTCAATCGCGGTTCCAATCGTAGCCAGCGCGGGTTTCTTGCTGTCGGTGACGGCAGCGCTCGGCTTAGTCGTTGTGGTTTACCAGTGGGGTTGGCTAGGTGAACTAACCGACGTTCACGACCCCGGACCAATCATGAACTTCCTGCCAAGCATCGCCATCGGTATTTTGTTTGGTTTGGCCATGGACTATCAACTCTTCTTAGCCACCGGAATGCGTGAGGCGTTCGTGCACGGCAAGAGCGCGCGCGAAGCGGTAAATCAGGGCTTGAAGCTCAGCCGCTCGGTGGTTTTGGCTGCCGCTTCGATCATGGTTTCGGTGTTCGGTGGTTTCATGTTCTCCGAGTCCACGATGATTCGCCCAATCGGCTTCGCACTCGCTGCGGGTGTTCTGTTCGACGCATTCATCGTGAGACTTCTCATCATGCCGGCCGCACTTACTGTGCTTGGCAACGCGGCTTGGTGGCTACCGAAGTGGATGGATCGAATTCTGCCCGACGTAGACGTTGAAGGCGCCAAGCTGGAGCGTAAAGGCCACTAACTCGTTTAGTCGAGTAGGCTCGCCATCTGTTTCTGGATAATCTTGGCGGCCTGTTCTGGAACCAAGCGCGAAATGCGGTCCATCATCTGTGCGTCGTTGCCGGCGAACCCGTGGTAAACGTTTCCCTCAAATCCTTCGATGATCTTGGCAGCGGCATCCGGCGAAGAAGTCATCTTGAACGATCCAGCCTTGGCTGCCATTGCTTTGGCTTCCTTCGGGGTAACTGCGCCGGAGTTGGTTGAGATGTTGGTAGACACCGCTCCTGGGAACACCAGCGAAACTCCGACCTTGGTACCCACAAGCTCCATGCGAAGACCTTCGGTAAACAACTTCAGCGCTGCCTTAGATGCTCCGTACATGGTTTGCCCTGGCACTGGAACGTAGCTTCCCATGCTCGACACGTTGAGAATCTGGGCCTCTGGCCGCTTTTTCAGTAACGGGAGAAACTCTTTCACCATGTGCAGCGAGCCGAAGAAGTTCACATTGAAGATCTTGTGGATCTCTTCGTAGGTGAGTTCTTCCACTCGGCGGAATTTGTGAATGATGCCGGCCACGTTGATGAGGCCGTCGACATGCCCGTGTGCCTTGACCACAGCTGCGGGTAGGGCGGCCACCTGGGTGAGGTTAGACACATCCACCACATGTAGCGAGAGGGTTTTACTCTTGCCACCGGCTAGTGCCTCGGTTTCGGCGAGCATCTCTTTGTTGAGATCAACTGCTGCCACACTCGCGCCTGCTTTGAGAAGCTGCAAAGTTACATCGCGACCCATTCCGTTGCCAGCACCGGTAACTACGATTACTTTTCCTTGAACCTTCACTGTTCCCCATCTCTGCCAGTTTGTATTAACCGACAATTGCAGAATACTCCTATGGGTGAAGCTCGAATATTTAGGTTCACCTAAACTTGAGCAATGATCGGCTTCGGAACTTTTTTCAACATCGCCACCATTTTGGTTGGCACTCTTCTCGGCACCCTCTTGGGTTCGAAGCTCAGCGAAAAGACCAGCCGAACCGTCACCGACTCGCTCGGGCTGATCACCATCGTGCTCGGTGGGCTGAACCTAATGTCGCTAATGGACAAGGATTATGCCGCCGCTGTTACCGGACCCGGCACCTTCTTCGTGGTGATTTTCGCGATTCTCTTCGGAGGAATTATCGGTAGTTTCCTAAAGATCGAGGAACGCCTCGAAGGCTTCGGCGGTTGGCTGCAGAAGAAGTTTGCCAAGAAAGCCACTGGCTCTGAAGCTCGTCAGCGTTTCATAACCGGATTTGTGGATGCGTCACTGATTTTTGCGATTGGCCCGATGGCCATCCTGGGTTCGATGTCGGATGGTTTGGGTCAGGGTTCCAACACTCTGGTTGTGAAATCTATCCTCGACGGCTTCGCGTCGATTGCCTTTGCCGCCAGCCTTGGCTGGGGTGTGGCAGCTTCGGCGATCACGGTTGGCATTTGGCAGGGGCTTCTAACAGGGGTGGCCTACTTTGCCGGAGCTGGCATACCGGTAGCCATGGTTTCAGCGATTACGGCAACCGGCGGAATCTTGATGCTGGGGATTGGCCTGAGACTTCTAAAGCTTCGCTCGGTAGCCGTGGCCGACATGCTTCCGGCACTAGTGCTCGCGCCACTGTTCACGTGGCTGGTTGCTTCGATTCTCTAGAGACCGTTGTTTTTGCGGAACACCGCAACGATAGCGTTGGCGTGGCCGTGACCCATGGCGTGTTCAGTTTTTAGGAATGTAACCTGCTCGCCATGCTTTGCGTCTTTCACCTGTTCCAACAGCTTCATCCAGTGCTCGATTGGCTGCCCATAAGTTTTGATAATCGATGGGAAGTAGCTGGCTGGGCCTTTTACGGGTCCGGTCATGCTTTTACTTTCTCAGTGAGTCCTTGCAAAATCAATCGAATCCCAACTTCTAGATTGGGTGTTCCAGTCTCTTCTAAATTGTCTACGATTCCGAGCGAGTTTGCCTGCATTCGCTGCTGCTCGTGCCACACCTGACCCAGCACCAGAAACAGGATCGACTGCGCTGCCGCCTGAGCGAGTTGCCGGTTCGAGATCGCTACAGACGATTCGATTTTGGCTAGGGCACTTTCGGCTCCCAGACCAAGAGCCAAGGTGCTGGAAACTACCTCGGCGCCATCGCGGAAAGCGAGCAGTGCACCTCGAAGCGCCAGGGCGGTTTGCAAGGCGGTGTCTTGCCAGGTTTTTCCCTCGCTCACCGGCTTAGGAAAATTCACGATGGTGTTCGACACCTCGGCCAGCAGGCTTTGCTTGTTGGCAAAGTGCCAGTAGAGGGCGCTCGGCTGCACATCGAGCGTGGCGGCAAGCTTGCGCATGGTGAGATCGGGTAGACCAACCTCATCGAGCAGCTTCATGGCTGCCTGAAGCACATCAGACTTCGAGTGGCGACTTGCGTTCATGGTGAAGTAATACTAACCTGAACAGTGTTCAGGAAGGAACTCTCATGAAACTACAACTACGCGACTACCCGCGCATCGCAATCTTTGTTGGGCTAATTGCAGCCCTCGGCCTATTGCCTGCGGTGTACTTTTTTCCAGGTGTTCCTCTGACTGCTCAGACGCTTGGAGTGATGCTCGCTGGTTTGATTCTAGGAAAGTACCGGGGAACGCTGGCTGTACTTTTGTTCGAAGTTTTGGTTTTGGCCGGGCTTCCGCTTCTAGCCGGGGGCCGCGGAGGTTTCTCAGTATTTGTTGGGCCAACGTCAGGTTTCCTGTTCGGCTGGCTAGCCGGCACTTGGGCTCTTGGTCTAATTTATGAAAATCGCGTAAAAATTGCCGAGGGTTTCAAGCTCATCACAGCCCTCCTTCTCGGGGGAATTGTGGTTGTCTACGCATTCGGCCTTGGCTGGTTAGCTGTCGCCGCGAACTTCAACCTACTACCGGGCGCGGAAGAAACTCTAACGTTCTTCCTAACTTGGATCTGGGTTTTTGTTGCCTGGGACTTGGGCAAGATTATCGTCTCGGTTTTGGTTTTCTATGGAATTAAGGCAGCCTACCCAAGGGCTCTAGCAAACTAATTGCACTCGATCATCCGACTTGAGGAGGTGACCGTCAACTTCGACGGTCACATTGCTCTGTCTAGGGTCAGTCTCGAACTCTCAACCAAATCGGTGGCAGTTATCGGAGCCAACGGTTCCGGAAAGTCCACTTTTGCCAGGCTGCTTAACGGACTAGTCAAAACAACCATCGGTATTGTGTCAGTTTCTGGAAAGGCCCCTAACGTTGCCGATGTTGGATTCGTATTCAGCAACCCGGATCTGCAAATTGTGATGCCAACGGTTTACGAAGACGTGGCCTTTTCGATCACCAATCAGAAACTGAGCAAAGACGAAGTGCGCTCGCGGGTAGAAGAAGCTTTGCGAATGGTTGGGCTCTTGGAATTACAAGAATCCAACTGCCACACGTTGTCGAGCGGGCAAAAACAGCTGCTGGCAATTGCCTCGAGCATGGTTCGTGAACCGAAGGTCTTGGTGGCCGATGAGCCAACCACCCTCCTTGATTTAGTAAACACGAGGCACATTACAAAGGTGCTACGAGGCCTGCCAGTTCAGCAACTTGTTTTAGTT
>CALPUC020000071.1 GCA_943326655.2 Rhodoluna limnophila | reverse complement strand
CTTGCCGGTGGCCGCGTTGGCACCTGGTTCGAACAGCAGGAAGTTTAGGCTTAGACCATGAGTGCACTCGATAACATTCGCCTGGCGAAAGAGTCTTACACCGCCATGGGAGTGGCAACCACCGCCGAGAAAAACGAAGCGCTCCGAGCAATTGCTCACCTTCTTCCAATTCGTGCCGATGAGATCATCGCAGCAAACCGCTTGGATGTTGAGCACGGAATTGAAAATGAAATCGGCGACGGGCTAATCGACCGCCTGATGCTGAATCAGGATCGGATCATCTCGCTAGCCAACGCCATCTCTCAGGTCGTCAAGCTTCACGACCCGGTTGGTGAGATTGTGCGCAGCTCAACTTTGCCAAACGGTCTAAAGCTTTCTGAAGTTCGCGTGCCATTCGGGGTAATCGGTGCCATCTACGAAGCCAGGCCAAACGTCACCGTTGACCTAACCGCGCTAGCGATCAAGACCGGCAATGCCATAGTTCTGCGCGGGGGAACTGCCGCCGAGAACACCAACCGAGTGTTGGTCAAGCTGCTTCAGGATGCGCTTGAGCAGGTTGGGCTGCCACGTGATGCGGTTCAAACCGTTGATGACTTTGGTCGCGATGGTGCAACAGCGATGATGCACGCCCGAGGCCTAATCGACGTTTTGATTCCTAGAGGCTCAGCAAACCTAATCAAGACCGTAATCGAGGAGTCAAAGGTTCCGGTGATTGAAACCGGTGCCGGAGTGACCCACATTTATCTAGACGAAACCGCTCGTGAAGACTGGGCCATTCCGATTGTTTTCAACTCAAAAACACAGCGGGTGAGCGTCTGTAATTCGCTCGAAACCCTTCTAGTTCATGAAGCAATCGCCGAAGAAATGTTGCCAAAGATTTTTGCAAAACTTGCCGAAAAGGACGTAATTCTCCACGGCGATGAGGCGGTTGCAAGGATTGAACCCAGTGTGATTCCAGCCACCGAAGCCGATTGGTTTACCGAGTATCTCGCTCAAGAGCTTTCCATAAAGGTCGTCAAGGATCTCGATGAGGCCATTGATCACATCAACAAGTACTCAACCCACCACACCGACTCGATCATCACCGAAAACCAGGCCAACGCCGAGCGTTTCCTAGCGGAAGTAGATTCTGCCGCGGTCATCGTGAATGCTTCCACTCGCTTCACCGACGGCGGCGAGTTCGGTTTCGGTGCCGAAGTTGGAATCTCTACTCAAAAGCTCCATGCCAGAGGCCCGATGGGTCTTCAGGAACTGACCAGCACCAAGTGGCTTATTCGTGGCAACGGCCAGATTCGCGCCTAAACTAGACATAGAACCCTCATAGGAGAACAATGCACAACCTTGCCGAATCAGCAGAACACTGGGTATCACCATTTCCGGTGGTATTTTTCGGAGTAATCGCTATGGTTCTGTTTGCCATTTTGGGCTTTGTGACCTGGTCATACCGCGACGTTTCCAACCGCCGCGAACACCAGTCGAACAACACGAAAGCTAACCACTAAGTCGCTTTAGCGACCGGTGCTTACCCATGACACGTTTGGGAGTGATGGGTGGAACCTTTGACCCAATCCACAACGGTCACCTCGTTGCAGCCAGTGAAGTGGCTTCTGCCTTCAAATTAGATGCAGTGCTTTTCGTCCCAACTGGTGAACCTTCGCAAAAAGAGCAAGTTTCCGAGGGCGAACATCGCTATCTGATGTCTGTTATTGCAACCGCGGCTAACCCTAGATTCACTGTCAGTCGAGTCGACATCGACCGTGACGGCCCAACCTACACGATCGACACTCTGCGAGACATCAAGGCTACTTACCCGGATGCCGAGCTTTTCTTCATTACCGGAGCAGACGCCATCGCGCAGATTTTGCAGTGGAAAGACGTTGAACAGATCTGGCCGCTTGCTCATTTTGTGGCGGTTACCAGACCTGGGCACAAACTAGAACTTCCTCCAGCACCAAAGGGTGCAATCAGCGTCTTGGAAATTCCAGCGTTGGCCATCTCTTCAACCGACGTAAGACAGCGCGTGGTGGCCGGCAACCCAGTTTGGTATCTGGTACCAGACGGCGTGGTGCAATATATTGGTAAGCACAATCTCTACCAGGTAAGCAAATGACCAACGACGCCGACTACGAACTTTGGGCCGCCATGATGGACGAAGATGAGCCAGTCGCACCCGTCAGCCCCCAGACCCCTGTCCTTGTTGCATCTGAACCAGAAGTAACTTTCTTCGAACCTGTAACACCGGTAGCACCCACCCCAATCATTGAGGCAGTCGTTGTACCGGAGCCTGAACAATTTGAACCCCTGCAGGAAGACACCGCGGGTTTTAGCGATTTGGCAAAAAGCAACTTCGCCGAGACGCCCACTAGGGTTGCAGAGTTTGTTCCTGCGGTTGAAGACTTAGAATCCGACGATGATCTCGACTTCCCAACAAACCTCTTTAAAGAACCGCAGACCAACTCGATAACCGTGGTTCAAGTTCCTGATGCACTAACCGGAGAGATTGTTACAGAGTCTGGTGAGGTTCTCAAAACCGGTGCGATTGACATTCCCCTTATGAGCAATACCGGCAGTATTCCGATCATCACTGACACGGTAGAAACCATTGATGAGGAAGCTATCAGCGCCGATATGGGAAACGAGACCACCGGAGGAATTCCGCCAATTCGTGCCAAGTCCGTAATGAATTCAAGCGCTCGAGTTGGGGTCCTACCCATTAAGAATCGACGCAGTGAAGGCCAAACAGTGCTTCTTGCCACGACATCAATACTTCTGGTAACCATGGGAGCGGCAGTTCTCGCTCTCTACATGCTTGAAATCATCAAATAACCGAAAAAGGAATATGACAGCCACTTCAGAAGCAATCAAAATCACCAATATCGCAGCACAGGCAGCAACCGACAAACTTGGTGAAAATCTGGTGGCAATCGATGTAACCTCGGTGACTCCGCTTAACGACGTCTACCTTTGGGTCTCGGGCAAGAATGAGCGCCAGGTATCGGCAATCGCAGACGAAATCGAGGAAAAGCTGGCCGAAGTTGGAGTTGAAGCCAGACGTCGCGAAGGCAAAACCACCAGTCGCTGGATTCTTCTCGATTTTGGTGATCTTGCGGTTCACGTGATGCACGAGGAAGAACGCCTCTACTACACCCACGAGCGCCTTTTCGGCAACTGTCCGACTGTTCAACTCGCTGCCACCAAGTAGCGATTTATAGTAAAGTAAAGAAGTTGCCTAGGCAACTGCCACGGGCCTGTGGCGCAGCTGGTAGCGCACCTGCATGGCATGCAGGGGGTCAGGGGTTCAAATCCCCTCAGGTCCACCAAAGTGAAAAGCCACTCTTCGGAGTGGCTTTCTCGCATTTAAACCTAAACTGATTGGATGACTTACCGCGGATACACCCGAGAGCAAATTGCTGGTTTTATCGACCACACCGTCTTGAAGCCGGCCGCTTCTTCCGATGAAATTCGCACCGCGGTAGCTACCGCGATTGAGTCGAAGTGCGCGGCGGTGTGCTTCCGCCCATCGGATATGGTTTTGGCCAAGGAACTACTGGGGGATTCATCGGTTGGTTTGGCCACGGTGGTTGGTTTTCCTCACGGTACTAACGACTTGTTCGTGAAAGCGTTTGAGACCTCGCTGGCCGTTTCTCAGGGTGCCAACGAGATCGACATGGTCATTCACATCGGTAATCTCATCGAGGGCCGCGACGATTTGGTGCTTGCCGATATCAGGGCTGTGGTTGACGCAGCTGATGGTGCGTTGGTCAAGGTAATTCTTGAGACTTCAGAGCTAACCGATGAGCAGATTGTGCGTGCTTGTGAGCTTTCGCGCGAGGCTGGTGCAGGTTATGTAAAAACTTCAACGGGCTTCGCGAGTGGTGGGGCCACGGTTCACACCGTTTCGCTCATGGCCAAGACCGTGCCCGAGCTGGGCGTGAAGGCATCCGGTGGCGTTCGCACTCTAGATCAGCTAATCGACATGGTTGAGGCTGGCGCTACTCGTGTTGGAGCCTCGGGTACCTTGGCTATTTTGGCTGAGTTCGACGCCAAGGCCTAACTGGCTTTTTGTTCTTTCAGCCACTGATTCCAGAGGGCTTTCAAATCCCAGGCGTTTTCCGCCATTAGCGACACCCCGTTCACTCCGGTGCGTCTGGTTTTTCCGGCAATTAGCAGAAGTCTGTTGTTGAACAGGATTTGGCTGGCTCGCGCTTGAGCTTCGTCGAAGAAAGTGGCATCGGCCACCCCATGGCCGTCGTCGAGGCTCACAAAGACCACTCTCTTACCAGAGCGCATCGGGGGAGTTTGCGTGGCGATGCGAACCCCGGCAATCAGAGCCTCCGATTTGTTGCGAAGACCAACCAGTTCGTTTGAGTTGATTACTCCCATGGCGTCTAACATCGGTCGGTATTGCTCAATCTGATGCTCGGTTACGTCCATCTGCAGAATTGAAAGTTCTGCCTGCAGTTTTTCTTCTCGGCTCAGGTCTTCGGTGTTCTGGAGATATTCTTTGAGTTCGAAATCGAATGAGTATTGATTCGGATCATCTTTGGGTCTTACTTTCAGAAGATTCAGTTCTTTGACGCGCTGCATGATGTCGCCTCGGTGATGACCGGAGACTCTGGCTAGTTCGTCGAGAGCGCCGACCAGAGCGAGATTTTGGAGCGTTCTCCGGCTCGGTTTGGCTCGCACATAGAAATCGGCAATGTCTTGAAACGGCTGCTCTTCAACGATTCGCTGAACCTCTGGTTCGGTGATTGCCTTTACATCGGTTAGTGCCATTCGAACGCCGTAGAAAGGCTCGTTCGGGTCGGTAGTAAGTTTCGGTGCTGCCTGCACCAAAAACTCATTGGTGGACCGATTGACGTCTATTGGGAGCACCTTGACGCCAAGTCTTCTGGCTTCAGCCAGTAGCAGTCTTCTCGGATACATTCCCGGGTCGTGGGTTAGTAGCCCGGCCAGGAATTCGGTGGGGTAGTGGGTCTTGAGCCAAGCGCTTTGATAGGTGGGTAGAGCGAAGGCCGCTCCGTGAGCTTTGCAGAAACCGAAACTGGAAAAACCGGCCAGGATAGCCCAAACCTTTTCCACGGTTTCGCGGTCGTAGCCTCGAACATTCGCTTGAGTTTTGAAATAGCGTTCAACGCTTTGAGCAACTCTCGGATTCTCTAGGCTCCGGCGGAATTCATCGGCTTTAGCCAAACCGCAGCCGGTCATTCTGTCGAAAATACGAAGCACGTGTTCGTGGAAGATAACCACGCCGAAGGTTTCTTGAAGGATTGGTTTCAAATCCGGGTGAAGGTATTCGGCTTTGGCGAACCCGTGGCGTCCGTCTAGGTAAGGGGCAATCATGTTGCCCTTCATCGGGCCTGGGCGAAACAGTGAAATCTGAAT
>CALPUC020000070.1 GCA_943326655.2 Rhodoluna limnophila | reverse complement strand
GTAAACATACTGGTGGTCAGCGTTGCTCCACTTGATTCGGTAGAGCGGTGGTTGGGCTAGGTAAACATAGCCGTGTTCAATCAGCGGACGCATGAAGCGGAACAGCAGCGTGAGAATCAGAGTTCTAATGTGCTGACCATCCACATCGGCGTCGGCCATTAGAACGCACTTGTGATAGCGGATCTTCGAGATGTCGAATTCTTCACCAATTCCGGTTCCGAATGCCGTGATTAGCGACTGAACTTCGGTGTTGCCGAGTGCTCGGTCTAGGCGAGCGCGCTCAACGTTCAGGATCTTTCCACGAAGCGGCAGGATCGCCTGGGTCTCCGGGTTTCTTCCACGAACAGCAGAACCACCGGCCGAGTCACCCTCAACGATATAGATCTCTGAAAGCTCTGGGTCGCGGCTCGAGCAGTCGCGGAGCTTGCCTGGCATTCCGCTTGACTCAAGAATTCCCTTGCGGCGGGTGGCCTCGCGGGCTTTTCTGGCAGCCTGGCGAGCGGTTGCCGCCTGAATTGCCTTGCGAATAATGTCTTTTGCCTCAACCGGGTGTTCTTCTAGCCAGTCTCCAAGGTGTTCGTTCACCATTTTTTGAACGAAAGCCTTAGCCTCGGTGTTACCGAGCTTGGTTTTGGTTTGACCTTCAAACTGTGGCTCAGATAGCTTGACGGAAATAACTGCGGTCAGTCCTTCGCGGCAGTCGTCTCCGCTCAGGTTCTCGTCTTTTTCTTTGAGCAGGTTTGAGTGTCGAGCGTATTTATTGAGCAGCGACGTCAGTGCGGCACGGAAACCCTCTTCGTGGGTTCCACCCTCGTGAGTGTTGATGGTGTTGGCGTAGGTGTGCACACTTTCGTTGTAAGCGTTGGTCCACTGCATAGCGACTTCTGCTGAAAGATTCTTCTCAGGTGTCTCCGACTCGAAGGAGATGATCTCCTGGTGAACCAGTTCGCCTTTTTTCGAGGCATTAAGGTAGTCGACGTAGTCCATGAGGCCACGCTCGTAGAGGTAGCTGTCGGTTCGGTCGGTTCGCTCATCGGTGAGCACAATCTTTAGGCCCTTGTTGAGGAAACACATCTGCTGGAAACGAGCGCGAAGGGTTTCGTAGTCGTAGTCAACGGTTTCAAAAATTGCCGGATCGGCCAAAAATTCGGTCTGGGTGCCGGTGTAGTCGACTTTTTCACCCTTGGCCAACGGGGCATCTGGAACGCCAATTTTGTAAGACTGGTTCCACAGGAAACCTTCTCTGGCAACCTGAACCTTCAGGTGCGATGACAGAGCGTTTACAACCGAAGCGCCCACACCGTGGAGACCACCTGATACCGCGTAACCGCCGCCGCCAAACTTACCGCCGGCGTGCAAGATGGTGAGAACCACCTGAACGGTTGAAATACCTTCGGTGGGGTGAACCGCAACCGGAATTCCGCGACCGTTGTCTTTTACACGGATCCATCCGTCTTTGGTGATGGTTACGTTGATGGTGTCGCAGTGCCCAGCTAGGGCTTCGTCTACAGAGTTGTCAACGATTTCGTAAACCAGGTGGTGCAAACCTCTGGGACCGGTTGATCCAATGTACATTCCGGGACGTTTACGAACAGCTTCTAGGCCTTCGAGAACCTGAATATTTCCAGCTTCGTAATTACTTTCAGCAGGTGTTGACATGCGCTTTACTACTCCTTAGACCGAAGTTAGGCCTTCACGACAACGACCGAACTGGTCGAATTAAATCCGAGGTTGCTAACCCTCCAATTTTACAGCAAAACGCTGACAATCTAGGGGATGCTAACAAGTGGTTTTATTCAGTAAATAAGCGGAATTTGAGCTATCCGTAGGTGTCTCTCGGGCCTCTGCCGGGGACCGACCTGGGCCCGCGTTTAAAGCTGGGTCCGGCCGGACCTAGCAGCTTGAGTTCTTTCACTTCGATATTGGGAAAATCGGAGTGAATTTTCTCCAAAATACTCTGCTGCATAAGTTTTAGCTGTGTTGCCCAGGCTGTTGAGCTGCATCGAACTGTGAGCAATCCGTCGGTCAGGCTTTCTGGGGTTGCCTTAGCCGCGGTGTCGTTTCCCACAATCTCAGCCCAGTCGTTAAATAGCTCCGCCTCACCCAGCTCAGTGGTCCATTTAAAGTCTTTGATCAGGGCGTCGAGTGTTAGTCCGGCCGAAACGGGGTCGCGCCCCTTTTCGAAAGGTCTTGAACCGCCCTTTTTCTTCTTTTCAATGATCCTTTTGGCATCTCTGCCCAGTCTCCCGGTGATTGCCTCTCGCATCCTCCAGTAAAACTCCTGGGCGAAGCCATCGTTCTCAGACACGGGTGACCTCTCCCTTCAAGACCTCGAACACCGCTGCCTGCAAACTTTGTGGCACGTCCTCACGAACTGCGGCGGTGATAATTACCTGTTCATTATCGGCCACGAGGCTGGCAAGCCGATCGCGTCTGACGGAATCGAGCTCGGCGAACACGTCGTCGAGAATGACAATCGGATCTCCGGTGCGGCTCTCGTCTCGAAGTAGCCTTGCGGAGGCCAATCGTAGAGCCAGTGCGTAAGACCAAGATTCCCCGTGGCTGGCGTATCCCTTGGCTGGTAAATCACCGAGAAGAAGCACCAAATCGTCGCGATGAGGCCCAACCAGGGTTATTCCTCGCTCAAGTTCTTTGGTTCTAACGTTGGTGAGTTTGTTTCGAAAGAGTTCGGTAATTCTCTCCAGATCCATTAGATCCAGGTACTCCAGTTCAGCTTCTTCGAAATCATCCACAACCGCGGCACCGAGCAGTGAACTCTTCATCAATATCGTGGGTTCATTGTTAGTCACGGCGATCGCCTGGTAGGCATCGGTTAGGTACGGCTTTATCCGATTGAGCAGCACCAGACGCTCGGCCACAATTTCTGCACCGAACTTTATAAGGCTTTCGTCCCAGGCGTCTAGGGTGCTGAGAGAAGAACCCTTGGCTCCCGTGGCTCGAGCGGTTTTAAGTAATGTATTTCTCTGTTTGAGAACTCGGTCGTAGTCGGTCATTACTCCGGCTAGCCTCGGTGAAAACTGAACCAGAAGCTGATCGATGAAGTTTCGGCGGTTGCTCGGGTCTCTTTTGACGATATCGATGTCTTCCGGGGCAAAAACAACCGAATTCACAGTTCCCAGCACGTCCCTTATTCGTGGAATAGGTGACTGATTGATTCGCACCTGGTTGGTGTTATCGCGATGCAGCTCTAAATCAATCAGCACATCTCGCTCGGCATGCGATACCTTCAGGCGAACAATCGCGCTTAGGGCGTCTTTGTGGATAAGCGGTTGATAGCCGGCGACTCGATGAGAACTAAGGGTGCTGAGGTACTCGATGGCCTCAATTACGTTGGTTTTACCTTGACCGTTTGGACCCACCAGCAGATTAACCCCGGGTTCTAGGGATATTTCAGTGGAAACGTGGTTTCTGAAGTGCGAAAGGGTGAGGTGTTTTACAAACATCCCTCACCCCTCGCTAACAAATAGTTGTTATTCGGCCTTTTTTACGGCGTGACCACCGAATTGGTTGCGAAGAGCCGCAACTGCTTTCATGGCCGGTGAGTCGTCCTGGCGGCTGGTGAAACGAGAGTAAAGGGCGGCGGTGATAACAGGCATTGGAACCGAGTTTGCGATTCCCTCTTCCACCGTCCAGCGGCCTTCACCCGAATCTTCGACGTACCCGCGAATTTTCGAAAGGTGTGGGTCTTCTTCTAGCGCGAGAACCAGCAGATCAAGAAGCCAAGAGCGCACCACGGTTCCGCGCTGCCAAGCAGCAAAAGTTCCGTGAACGTCCTTGATGATGTCTTTCTTTTCCAAAAGCTCGTAACCTTCGGCGAAAGCCTGCATCATTCCGTATTCGATGCCGTTGTGGACCATTTTGGCGTAGTGTCCGGCTCCAACATCTCCAACGTGGACGAAACCCTCTTCTCGGGCTCCTTCTGGGCGAAGCGCGTCGAAAATTGGCATTGCCTTTTCAACCAGGGCTGCGTCTCCGCCAACCATTAGGCCGTATCCGTTTTCAAGACCCCAAACACCACCGGAAACACCACAGTCTAGGTAGCCGATGCCTTTTTCAGCCACCTGCGCCGCGTGACGGGTGTCGTCTGAGAATCGTGAATTTCCACCTTCGATGATTAGGTCGCCGGTGTCTAGATACTGCTCAAGTTCATTAATTACAGCGTCGGTCGGCTTACCGTGAGGAACCATTACCCAAACCACGCGTGGGGTTGGCAAAGCAGCTACTAAGTCCTTGATCGAAGCGACATCTGGGTTATTTTCGGCGCTGCGGGCAAAACCAACAACCTCAATACCCTTGTTGCGCATGCGCTGGCGCATGTTTCCGCCCATTTTTCCTAATCCAATTAGGCCAATCTTCATTTGTTTATCCTTTTTGTGTTTTACAGGCGATGTGGTTGAAGAACGTAACGGAAGTTATCCGAATCCTTCTCGTCTTTGGGGTTGTGGCTTGAAATTAGAACCGGGCTTGGCTTATTTGGGTTGCCATTGTTCATGAATGATATTTTTGTAAATTCGGTGGTAACGCCGCTTAGACCGTCTATTACGTAGCGTGGACGAAGTTTGATTACTTTGTCAGATCCACTGAGCTCAATTGGCACTTCTTCTGAAGCCTGGGCCACTTCGTTTTCCGAGGCCTCCAGAATCAGTTTCCCATTTTGGAAATCGCACTTCATTGGAACATCATTTTCTAGAACCAATCCAACACGACGGGTTGAATCAATTAGGTCCTGTGTGTTGACTATTGCAAATTCTGGGATGTCCGCGTTTGGAATGTGTTCCTTCACATCCGGGTAGCGGCCCTTGATTAGTAATGACGTAATGGTTCGGTTATTGGCCTTGAAGGCGATTAAACCTCGAGCTTCGTCGTTGTTTATGGAAAGCGTTAGATCGCCCTGCTGTCCAAAGGTTTTTGAAACCTCTATGAGAGTGCGAAGCGGAACTACAGAAATGTAACCAATCAGGTCTTTATTGCCGGCCCAAGGAACTTCTTTCACGGCCATTCGATTTCTATCGGTACCAAGCATCGAAATGTTTTTCTCTTCGACTTCAAAGAGAATTCCGTTCAAGGTCATAACGTGATCATTCTTGGCAACAGCTGGGGTTAGTTGGTGAATTGCCTTTGCGAAAGCATCGCCCGAAACGGTGATACTTGTGGCCGGGATTTCTGGAAGATTTGGATACTCTTCAACCGGCATCGTCAGCAGTGTGAATTTAGACGCTCCGCAGGTGACTAAAACCTTGTTTCCCTCTTGTGAAACTTCAATTGGTGCGTTTGGCAGCTTCGATGTTATTTCCGAAAGCAAGCGCCCCGAGACCAGTACGCGTCCTGGGTTTTCAACCTTGGCAACGATCTCCACCTGGGCCGAGACTTCATAATCGAAAACCGATAGTCGAAGTGCATTGGCATCGGCTTCAATGAGTATGCCGTTGAGGATTGGCATTGGGATTCGCTGCGGTAGAACGCGAACTACAAAAGAGACTGCTTCG
>CALPUC020000069.1 GCA_943326655.2 Rhodoluna limnophila | reverse complement strand
CAAAGTTTCGCGGGGTAGCTTCGCGTTCCGAGTATTGGTGGTTCTTCCTTTTCACGATGCTGGTAGCAATTGGCGCTTCGCTAATTGACACAGCGTTTGGCCTGGATGAAGTTCTGGGAGGGTTGATTAGCACAATCACAACCATCGCTCTGATCCTGCCCAGGTTTACGCTGCTGATACGCCGCTTCCGCGACACCGGCGTGAGCCCACTTTGGATTATTTCGGCCCTTATTCCGCTCTCTGGGCTGGTTAGCTGGGTAGTGAACAACTTTGCAAGCCTGCAAAACGTGGTTGAGAAAGCGATGGGTCTCTCCGACGAAGGCCTTGTGGCTTTGGCTCAGCAGTTGGCTCAAGACCCGGCTTTTGTAACTTCATTAAGTCAGCTTCTCGCAATTCTTGGACTGGTTTTGGCCTATTCGATCTTTGAGTTGGTCGTAACACTTTTGCCATCAAAGCCTGCCAAGCAAGCACCGGTTGCACCAATCGTCTACTAACAGGTAGTCTTGAGAGGTTGCCGTGTAACGGCCGCGGATAAAGAGAGTTCGAAACATCCTGTTTCTTACGCCGCGCAGCGAATCGAAGGAGAACCACTATGGCTCTAGACCCACAGGTAAAGCAGTCAATCATCGCTGAGTACGCAACCCACCCAGGTGACACCGGTTCACCAGAGGTTCAGGTAGCTGTGCTCTCGCGTCGCATCAAAGACCTAACCGAGCACTTCAAGGAACACAAGCACGACCACCACTCACGTCGTGGTTTGCTACTTCTTGTTGGTCAGCGCAAGCGTCTGCTTGGCTACCTACAGAAGGTAGACATCAAGCGCTACCGTGACTTGATCGAGCGTCTAGGTCTTCGTCGCTAATTCTGACTTTACAAAAAACCGTCCTGGGTACACTCAGGGCGGTTTTTTAGTTCTAGGCAATGTCGCGTTGCTCTGTTACCCTTGAGGAAGAGCTATGCGGCTACGTTTGCTGGTCTTCGGTGGTGGGTCTTGGAAAGAATTCCAAGGTTCTTTACTGCAGATCAGGGCAGCCCTCAATCGGAGGGCAGTTACTTACGGCGCTTAGCTCTAGCGCGACTCACGCAAAATGTGTGAACTTCTCGCGCGTAATGAAACAAGAGGAGAGACCATGATCGGTCCAGATAACTACGAGCCTATGGATGGCTCAGAACACGAATACGCAATCATCGACAACGGCAAGCACGGTAAGCGTGTCATCCGTTTCGAGTCAGGCCGCCTAGCCCAGCAGGCTCAGGGCGCCGCAGCCGTCTACATTGATGGCGAAACCATGCTGTTCTCGGCAACCACTGCATCAAAGCAGGCCAAAGACCAGTTCGACTTCTTCCCACTAACAATCGACGTTGAAGAGAAGATGTATGCCGCCGGAAAGATTCCAGGCAGCTTCTTCCGTCGTGAAGGCCGCCCATCAACCGAGGCCATTCTTACCTGTCGTCTAATCGACCGTCCACTGCGTCCATCGTTCGTCGACGGTCTTCGTAACGAAGTTCAGGTAGTGGTTACCGTAATGGCTATCCACCCAGACGAGATGTACGACGTAGTTGCTATCAACGCAGCTTCGATGTCGACCCAGCTTGCCGGTCTACCTTTCTCAGGTCCAATCGGTGGTGTGCGTGTTGCACTAATCGACGACCAGTGGGTTGCCTTCCCTAAGCACTCCCAGCTAGAACGCGCAGTATTCGACATGGTCGGTGCTGGTCGCGTTGTTTCTGAGAACGGCGTAGAAGATGTTGCAATCATGATGGTTGAAGCAGAAGCGACCGAAAACACTTGGGATCTAGTGACCAACCAGGGTGCCACCGCTCCAAACGAAGCAGTTGTTGCTGCCGGTCTAGAGGCGTCGAAGCCATTCATCAAGGAATTGGTTGCCGCTCAGTCGCGTCTAGCCGCTAAGTCGGCTAAGCCACTAACCGAGTACCCGGTTTTCCCTCCTTACGCAGACGAGACCTACGACCACGTAGCGAAGCTTGCCGAAGAGGAACTAGGACGCATCTACCTAATCGCCGACAAGCAGGAGCGTCAGGACGCTGACGACGCACTGAAGGCGTCGGTCAAGGAAAAGCTTTCGACCGTTCTAACCGAAGAGCACCAGAGCCAGATTTCTGCTGCTTACAAGTCGGTAACCAAGAAGGTTGTTCGTACCCGCGTTCTAAAAGAAGGCGTTCGTATCGACGGTCGTGGTCTTCGCAACATCCGTGTCCTAGACGCAGAAGTTGACGTAATCCCACGCGTTCACGGTTCGGCTATCTTCCAGCGCGGTGAGACCCAGATTTTGGGTATCACGACTCTGAACATGCTGAAGATGGAACAGACCATCGACGCACTAAGCCCAGAAACCACCAAGCGCTACATGCACAACTACAACTTCCCTCCATACTCAACTGGTGAAGTTGGTCGTGTTGGCACTCCAAAGCGTCGTGAAATTGGTCACGGTGCATTGGCTGAGCGTGCTCTAATGCCAGTACTACCTGGTCGCACCGAATTCCCTTACGCAATTCGTCAGGTTTCGGAAGCACTAGGTTCGAACGGTTCAACCTCAATGGGTTCTGTTTGTGCTTCAACCCTTTCGCTACTAGCCGCTGGTGTGCCTCTAAAGGCTCCGGTTGCCGGTATCGCAATGGGTCTGATCTCAGACACCATCGACGGTAAGACTCACTACGCAGCTCTTACTGACATCCTCGGTGCCGAAGACGCCCTTGGCGACATGGACTTCAAGGTTGCCGGAACTGCCGAATTCATCACCGCTATTCAGCTAGACACCAAGCTCGACGGTATTCCTACCGATGTTCTTGCTGGCGCGCTAACTCAGGCGAAAGAGGCTCGCACCGCGATCCTTGACGTGATGAACCAGGCCATCAGCGAACCGGGTGAAATGGCTGCAACCGCACCGAGAATCATCTCGGTGAAGATTCCTGTCGACAAGATCGGTGAGGTCATTGGTCCGAAGGGCAAGATGATCAACCAGATTCAAGAAGAGACTGGCGCAGACATCTCAATCGAAGACGACGGAACCGTGTTTATCGGTGCCACCGACGGCCCTTCGGCTGAAGCTGCCAAGGCTGCCATCAACAACATCGCTAACCCTCACCTTCCTGAGATTGGCGAGCGTTTCCTAGGAACCGTAGTGAAGCTAGCCACCTTCGGTGCGTTTATCTCGCTGGTTCCAGGAAAAGATGGTCTACTTCACGTTTCAGAACTGAAGAAGATCTCCGGTGGAAAGCGCGTTGAGAACGTGGAAGACCTTCTAGAGGTTGGTCAGAAGCTTCAGGTTGAAATCACCAAGATCGACGACCGTGGCAAGCTTTCGCTTTCGCCTGTGGTTGAAGACGACGCAGCTTCGGCTGAGTAACTTACTCCATGGCTGAGATCTTTTTCCCATTAGATCGCGCCGAACTTGAGTTCACCGCTTCGGGAGGCAGCACGGTTCGCCGGTCTGTTCTTCCAAGCGGTGTTCGCATTCTCTCGGAAGCAATGCCTGGCGCTCAGAGCGTCTCGATTTCATTCTCGGTGCCGGTTGGCTCGAGAGATGAAACTGGCGGGCACTTCGGTTCCACCCACTTTCTAGAACACCTTTTGTTCAAGGGCACCAAAAAACGAACCGCACTAGAGATCGCAATTGCCTTCGACTCGGTTGGTGGTTCGTCAAATGCTGCCACCGGCAAGGAATACACCTCCTACTACGCGCGCGTCCAAGACAGGGCGCTTCCTCTGGCCATCGATGTGATCGCCGACATGCTCACCTCGTCGCTAATTGACCCCGTTGAGTTTGAAAATGAACGCACCGTCATCCTGGAAGAGTTGGCGATGAACGACGACGACCCCGAAGATGTCGCTCACGAAGCGTTCTCGGCAGCGCTTCACGGAGACCACCCGCTCGGACGCCCAATTGGCGGAACCATCCAAACCATAACCGATGTCACTCGTGATGCCGTTTGGGAGCACTATCAGGCCAACTACCGACCACAAGATTTGGTTATTGCCGCTGCCGGGGGAGTGAACCACGACGAATTGGTGCGCTTGGTTTCCGAAGCCCTAACCGAGGCTGGCTGGGATCTCTCGAAGCACAATGCCCCTAGGGAACGTCGCGAACTCGGAGACGTATTCATTCCTCGCGCAAAATCTTTGGAGGTAATCAAGCGTCCGTTGGCTCAAACCAACATTCTGATCGGTTGCCAGGGTCTGGTTGCCGAAGACGACCGACGCTACGACATGGCGGTTCTCAACACTGTTTTTGGTGGAGGAATGAGCTCACGACTGTTTCAGGAGATACGCGAGAAGCGCGGTCTTGCCTACTCCGTTTATTCGTTCAACCAGGCTTACTCAGACGGTGCGATTTTCGGTCTTTACGCTGGTTGCTCACCGGCCAAGGCCACCGAAGTTACCGGCCTCATGATTGATGAACTCGAAAAGCTTGCGAATAACGGCATTACTCCGGATGAACTCACACTGGCAAAAGGTAATGTCTCGGGCTCACTGGCTTTGAAGTTTGAAAGCTCGATGGCTCGAATGAACCGATTGTTCTCAACCGAAATCTTCAATGGCAAGTTCTCTGACCTAGACGAAACACTTCTTCGCTATTCGAAAGTTACCGCAAAAGATGTTCAGAAAGTTGCTTCCGACCTAGTCGGTCGAAAGCGCTCGGTTGTGGCGGTTGGAGATGTCGACGAGTCGGCTTTCGACCGTTTCGTTTAAGGTTTAACCATGACCATCAAAGTTGCAGTAGTCGGAGCCACCGGACGCATGGGTAAACTCGCACTCGACCTGATCGATTCCGCTCAGGATCTATCACTACACGCTAGTCTGCACTCACGCTCGAGTTTGCAAGAGCTTGATGGCGCAGACGTGGTTTTTGATGTAACCAAACTTGAGGTCAGCGAAGAGGTTGTTGCCTACTGCGTAGCTAAGCAGTTACCGGTGGTCGTTGGAACTTCTGGTTGGTCGGCCGCTAAGTTATCGCAACTATCCGCAACTGTTACCAAGAACGATTCAACAGCCTTAGTGGTTCCTAATTTTTCAATTGGTTCGATGTTGGCCACTCGCTTCGCAGCAGATGCGGCGAAGTATTTTTCAACTATCGAAATCGTGGAGACGCACCACGCTCACAAAGTTGACTCGCCTTCCGGTACTGCCATTAGAACTGCCGAGCTCATTTCGGCCGCCAGAGAAGAGACTCCTCTAGTTCCAGGCGTGGGTCAGACCGCGCGTGGAGAAATTGTTGCCGGAATTCCGATCCACAGCCTTCGCCTAGCTGGCGTTAGCGCCAAGCAGGAAGTGATTCTCGGTGCGGAAAGCGAAGTGCTCACTATTTCTCACGAAGTGTCCTCGGTGGCTTCATACTCAAATGGAATCCTCGCCGCGATCAGATTTGCTTCGGCCAATAAGGGAATGTTTGTCGGTTTGGAATCGGTAGTTTCGTAATTGAAATCTCCAAAGCTCGGCGCAGCGATTGCAATCTCGCTTCTGGCGGTTTACCTCTTCGTTCTAACCAACTGGGCTATCGGCAT
>CALPUC020000068.1 GCA_943326655.2 Rhodoluna limnophila | reverse complement strand
TGCTACTTTGAAAAACTTGGAAAAAAGTCTTGATAAAAACACTCAAAGAACTTGCTGGTGTTCCGAAGTTCTACCAGTTTTTTGCGGCTCGAACCATTTCAAATTTTGGGAACGGAATGTCGCCGGTAGCTTTAGCTTTTGGTGTTTTAGACATTGCTGGAGCCGACGCTGGGTCGCTTAGCCTCGTTCAAGGAGCTAGGACGGTACCGATTCTCCTGCTCCTGATCGTTGGCGGAACAATCGCCGATAAGTATGGGCGCGCCAAGGTTATGGGCCTGGCCGACATGTGGCTGAGCGTGCTAATACTGATTGCCGCCTGGTCATTCATCACCGGATCGCCAAGCGTTTGGTTACTCACAATCGTCGGTCTTCTCTCCGGACTTCTCAATGGCATCTGGTATCCGGCTTTTGCTGGTTTGGTTCCAATCATCGTTCCAGAGTCGAAACTTCAGAGCGCCAACGCGGCCATCGGTTTTGGCTCAAACATCGCATTCATGTTCGGAACTGCTGGTGCCGGTTTGGTGGTTATCGATTTTGGAGTTGGTTGGTCGCTTGTTATCGACGCACTAACTTTCCTAATCGCCGGAGCTCTGGTTTATCCATTGTCGAAGTTGCCGCAACCCGGACAGGCTGTGCAGGGCGAGAAAGTGAACTTTCTGCGCGAACTGAAGCTCGGCTGGAAAGAGTTCAAAACGCGCACCTGGCTTGTGACCATCGTGGTGGCATTCGCCTTTATCAACATGACTTTCGAGGCGATCTGGGCTGTGCTCGGAGCGCTCCAAACCAGAGAACACTATGACGGTGCTGCCACGTGGGGTCTGGTCCTTGGATTTATGAGCTTAGGATTTTTGATCGGCACGGTAATTGCCAACAAGATTCGACCCAGATACCCGTTACGCCTAGTGATGATTTTGATGCTAGCCGAACCGGTTTTCACACTTGCCTTTGGAACTGTTCAGCCAATTATCGTTCTGCTACTTTCAGCGATTGCAGTTGGAATTGCTATGGACATCTTCTATGTAATGTGGGCCACCACTATCCAACAGAACGTTCCGTCGGAGTCTCTTTCACGAGTTAACTCCTACGACTCCTTCGGTTCTTTTGTTTTCGGTCCGTTGGGAATCATCGTTGCTGGCCCGTTGGCTATTGCCATAGGAATCAATGAAACGCTAATTATTGGGGCTGCGGTTTCTGCTTTAGCAATAGTTGGCAGCCTGATGATTCCGAGCGTTCGCAACTTGGAAGCAAAATACACCGACTAGCGGTTTGACGGATGGCTACTTAGCGTGACGATCTGAGCAGATAAGGCATTCCCGACAGCGCCAACACGCCAGGACGCGTGCGAGGTGCTCGAGTGCGCTCTCCCTTGAGTAAAACCCTGACCTCGGAGATGAATCCCAAATCCGGCCATTCATCCCAGATTTCAAGTTGTAGAGCAGAGTCAATTTTCTTCAAGCCGATTCCCATGACATCCGCACTCGCACCCAGCGCAATCATCTCCGCAAGCCAAGTTTCGGTACCTATCTCGTGTTGAGAATTGTTCCTGGTCATGAAAACCTTTCGTTGGAGTGAACTCTAGGAGTTATTGATCCAATATCTGCGAAGCAACCTACCGTTGTCATCGACTTTATCTTCCAACTCTCCCCCGTGCTTTTCGATCACCCTGATGGAACCTAGATTGTCGTCGTTGCAGGTAAGGAGGATTCTATGAAGACCCAGCTCTTTGGCTAGAACTATAGACTGCCGAAGTATCTCCGATGCATAGCCTCGCATTCGGTGATCAGGTCTTACCGCGTAGCCGATGTGACCACCGAACTGGTTGAGCCAATCGTTCAGTTCGTGGCGGATTGAACTTCTGCCAACAATTTCTCCATCAACCTCAGCCACTAAAAAAGTTGAGGCCACCCGGTCTGGTAACAGATTGGCTCCCTGGAGACTGTCAGTCACTCTAATAAGGTACTCGTCGAATGGGGTCTCATCCCCTTGAAATCCGTCAAGAAGAAAATTAGAGCCGTCCAGTTCCAATTCACGATGTGCTTGGCGCAAATCGGCTTCGTCACGAATGGTTGGCAAACGCAAAATCATCATGTGGGGAGTACGGGCCTTGAACCCGTGACCGACGGATTATGAGTCCGCTGCTCTAACCAACTGAGCTAACTCCCCTGGTCACAAGAGACTAGCCTAGTCGTCTCTTCTGATTCGCTCCAAAGCCTTACGAAGCGATGCGCTGAGTTTTTTGGTGACTCTTTTACCTCGACGTGTGATCAGGAAGCGCACATCCCCAAAAGTCTCGGCAACAGAACCGCGCACGCCGTCTAAGCGTTCCAGAACGCCGTTGGCGCCCTTTTCCAACGTTGATGTGCTCTTGCGCACCAAATCACCAATTCGCTCACCTACGCCCGCTGGCGCTGTATATCCGCGTTCGGTGTGAATGTCAGAAGGTAGAGGGCTCTCCCCCGCATATAGCCGCTCATAGCTCGTTACCGTGTCGGCTAGATCGTGCTGCGCTGCCCGTTCGCGTGAAGCCCGACCCATTTCATCGAAGAGCGATTTGGGTAGGTTGAAGACCTTCTGAATCTTCTCGGCCAGGTTGTTTGGTGAGTCAGGGCGGAACAGGTAGCCATTGACTCCAGATTCAACGAGATAAGGCAGAGCCATAGCTTCGGCGGCAACGATTACACGCCCTGCCGCCATGGCCTCCAAGGTTGCCATTGACTGTAATTCCTGAATCGACGGCATTACGAAAACTGACGCTTTACCCAACCGGAGAATCACCTCGTCGTCGTTGAGATCGTCAAAGAAAGTCACCCGATCGGACACTTTCAACTGCTTCGCCAAAGCGGCAAGTTCTGACTGCTGATTTCCCGAACCGATTAGCTCAAGTTTCAGGTCACCGGGTAGCTTGGCTAGCGCCTCTAAGAGAACGTAGACGTGCTTTTCTCGATCTAGGCGACCAACATAGGTAATCGTTTTTGCCTCTTGGCTTGGTGTCGGCAATGAGTTGAAGCGCGAGAGTTCCACGCCTCCGGAAATTGCGTAGACAGGCAGATTAGGAATAACGCTCTCTAGCAGTTGAGCCGAACGCAGCGTTGGAGCTACGACCGAATCAGCTGAACGAAAAACGTTGGCAGCATCGCGCATGAGCATTTTTGCCAAGAATTTCTTTATGAAGCTCGGTGCGAGCAAAACGTTCTCCACAAAACTCTCGGCGTTTAGGTGATTTGTGGCAATCAAGCGAATTTTGTTTGACTTTGCAGCAGCGGCGGCGTGGTGCCCAACGTTTAGGTGTGATTGGATGTGAACCACTTGCGGGGAGATTGCCGAAATCAAACCATCTAATTTCCGAGTGAGCCCGGCCGGGTTGACAAACCTCTGCGTCGGATGGAACGGCAAAGCGTAACTTTTAAGGCGATGCACCACGATCGGAATACCGTCGTGCTTTTCTCGGAAAGTTCCGTAGAGCTTTGAAAACGCCGGAGCGATGACATGAACCTCATAGCCGCGGGTTTGGAGTTCGCAGGCGAGATTTTTGGCGAAGGTTGCCGAACCGTTGTGATCTGGGGCAAATGTGTCGCAGGCAATAACAACCGTTTGGGGAGTCACTATTTTCCTCGCAACTCCGGATGAACCTTAGAAAGCATCCAAACGCCGAGAGCCGCCGTGGCTCCGCTCAGGATGAACACCAGCATGTTTAGTGGAGAAGCGTTTGAGGCTTCACCCAGGATAACCATTCCGATGGAAATCGCAACCATTGGGTCGATAACTGTTAGACCCGCAATGACTAGGTCTGGTGGGCCTGAGGCGTATGCATTCTGAACGAACCATGCACCGAGAATAATGGCCCCGATTGCCGCCGCCACACAGCAAAGAGTTAGCCACTCAACATTGCCCTGAGCGACCCTCTGAATAACAGCCTTGATAAACACAATTCCAAAGCCGTAGAGAACACCAGCTCCGAGAATAAAATTCAACGCGGTAGCTTTCTTGCGAGTAGCGAAGAAAAGTGCGCCGAAGACCGCGAGAACCGCAGAAATGACGGCTAGAAGCGACACTAGGTCGCCGTCGGTTAGTGATCGCTGGTCGTCGCCAATGGTAGTTGCCAGTGTTACGAAAACCGCGATACCAGCAGTACAGATGGCGATGGCAATCCAGGTGGCTCTAGTGATTGGGGTTTTAGTCGCTCTGGCGTTGAGCAGTGAGGTGATTACCAGAGCCAGAGCACCGATCGGCTGAACCACAATCAAGGGAGCCATAGTCAGAGCGGAAATCTGCAGCACGGCTCCGGCCGAAAGAAAAGACATTCCGGTGAGCCAGCGCTTGTCGCCGAAGAGTTTGAGCAGGTTACGGAAACCTACGCCACTTTTCTCGCCAGCTTTTTTATCGCTGTTCTTTGTTACCGAATCATTCTGAAACTGGGCTCCGAAGGCCAGGGCCACGGCAGCCAAAAGCGAAAGCGAGATAGCTATAGCGCGAAACATCTAACTCCTCTGGGTGAACACTTAAGCCTAACCATTTTCACACTTCGAACAGCCAGGTCTGGGTATCATTTTTGAATGACCATTCGACCAATCTTTATCGCTGGGGAGCCCGTCTTGCACGCTCGTGCCGCCGAGGTGACCTCGTTCGATGAAAACCTAGTGCGGTTGGTTGAAGACATGTACGAAACCATGGATAAAGCCCCGGGAGTAGGGTTAGCCGCCCCTCAAATCGGCGTTGGTCTGAGAGTTTTTGTCTACAACTACGACGACGATGAGGGTAATCCCCGTCGCGGTGAGGTTATCAATCCGGTACTTGAGCTAGGGCCGATAGAAACTGGACCGGCAGATGAAGACACCGAAGTTGAGGGCTGTCTATCGGCCCCCGGTGAAAGATTTCCATTAAAACGAGCAGAGCGAGCTGTAGTTACCGGGGTGGATTTGAACCAGAACCCGGTGAGAATTGACGCCGAAGGTTGGTTCGCCAGAATCATGCAACACGAATTTGATCACCTGGACGGGCTTCTTTACCTAGACCGGCTTGATAAAGAGTGGCATGACGAGCGCAAACTCATGATTAGAGAACGCGGTTGGGGAAAACCAGGAGTTTCTTGGCTACCTGGCCGGGATAACTTAGAAGGCTAATCGAAGCAGAGCTGCCGTGGCCGCCGCGGCTAGAACTATGACGATAAACGGCGCCCTAAGTTTCAAGAGAACCATTGCCAGTATTAGAGCCGCAAAGCGGGCATCGAAAACCAATTCCTGCTTAGCGGTTGAAGAGTTCGTGCCGATGAAAGTTTGTACTCCTACCAGGCCAGCTAAGAGTGCGATTGTGAGGAAGCCTGCCAGCTTCTGCAAGAATTTCGACTCTAAAAACTTGCGAGGCACGAGGTGCCCTAGAAACTTCCATGAAAATACAGCTGCCGAGGCGGCAATAATGGCAATCCAGCTATTCATTCTTGCCTCGATTCAGAATGAAACCCACCACGACGGCACAGAACGCACCGAGAAGTACCGGCGGACCAGATGGTAGAACTAGGGAGAACAGCACGCTACCAACTATGGCTGTGACGG
>CALPUC020000067.1 GCA_943326655.2 Rhodoluna limnophila | reverse complement strand
CGATCTAACGGGGTTAGTGGCAAAAGCATGGTTCAATGCTAATCATGACCCGTATCATCGCAGGGCTAGCCGGCTCACTAAAACTGACCAGCCCAGCCAAAGTAACCCGCCCGACCTCAGACCGAATTCGTGAAAGCATCTTTTCGCGGCTCGAGGCAAAGGAACTCATCGACGGCGCCAAGGTGCTTGATCTGTACGCCGGAACCGGTGCCCTCGCTTTGGAATCGGCTAGCCGAGGTGCGGCAGCCGCCTGGATGGTCGAGCGCGATGGTAAGGCCGCTGCGGTTTGCGTGGCAAATCTGAAAATCGTTGCCAAGGCTTTACTGAAAGAGGAAGTTGAATTCGACGGGAAAGTAATCAACAAATCGGTTTCGTCGTTTTTGGTAAGCTCTGGCGAAGTCGTCTTTGATTTGGTCTTCATCGACCCGCCCTATGAAATTACCAATGACGAAATCGTTTCCGAACTGGAGTTGCTAAAGCCGTTATTGAAAGACGCCACCGTTGTTGTGGAACGTTCGAGTAGAACCGAAGCACCGAATTGGCCGGACGGTTACGTCTTGGAAGACGAAAAGTCTTACGGCGATACCCTGGTTTACTGGCTCAGCGCCTAAATGTGACGTTCGGCCTGGCCGGTATACAACTGCTGCGGGCGACCAATCTTGGTGTTTGGGTCTAGGTTCAGTTCGCGCCAGTGTGCGATCCAACCAGGCAGACGCCCAATGGCAAATAGCACGGTAAACATGCGAGTCGGGAAGCCTAGGGCCTTGTAGATAACACCGGTGTAAAAATCAACGTTTGGATACAGCTTGCGCTCGGCGAAGTACTCGTCTGAAAGGGCGGCGGCTTCCAATTCCTTGGCAATGTCTAGCAGCGGATCCTGCACTCCAAGCTCTGCCAAAACTCGGTCGGCGGTAGCTTTAACAAGCTTGGCTCGTGGATCAAAACTCTTGTAAACGCGGTGACCGAATCCCATCAGGCGAATTCCGTCTTCTTTGTTCTTTACTCGTTCAACGTAGCGCTGCACCGAGTCGCCGGAATCGCGGATACTGGTCAGCATTTCCAGAACAGCCTCGTTGGCGCCGCCGTGCAGCGGGCCGAACAGGGCGTTCACGCCAGCCGAAACCGAAGCAAAAAGGTTGGCCTGGCTCGAGCCGACCAAACGTACTGTCGATGTTGAACAGTTCTGTTCGTGGTCGGCGTGCAGCGTAAACAGTGTGTCTAAGGCCTTCACGATTACCGGGTTTTGCGTGTATTCCTCAGCCATTGTTCCAAAGGTCAGGCGCAGGAAGTTTTCCACCATGCTGAGTGAGTTGTCTGGGTAAAGAAGCGCTTGCCCCTGAGAGTTCTTGTATGCGTAAGCAGCCAAAACCGGCATTTTTGCCAGAAGGCGAATGGTCGAAAGCTCAACCTGCTCCTGGTCGTGAATATCCAGCGAATCCTGGTAGAAAGTCGACAGAGCTGAAACACCGGCCGACAAAACGGGCATCGGGTGTGCATTCGTTGGCATGGCGTGGAAGAGGTTTTTGAGATCTTCGTGAATTAGGGTGTGGCGGCGAATCCGGTCGTCGAAAGAATCATATTCAGCCGCGGTCGGAAGGTTCCCGTAAATGAGCAGGTAGGCAACCTCGAGAAAGCTCTTGCTGCCGGCAAGTTCTTCAATTGGATAACCGCGGTAGCGCAAGATTCCCTGCTCACCGTCGATGTAGGTGATTGCGGATCTGGTTGATGCAGTGTTTACGAAACCCTGGTCGAAAGCATTAAATCCGGTCGACGCGTTGAGCTTCGAGAAGTCAATTACATTTGCGCCGTCGACAGACGAAAGCACTGGAAACTCCGCTGAGCCTCCAGGATAGTTGAGCGTGACTTTTTCGTCTGACAACTTGTTCTCCCTGATTCTTTTACTGGCTTAAGCCTATGGCATCCCGCAGCCGGCGAGAACCTTCGGAAATGTCGGCATCGGTTGCCGTAAGTGAAAAGCGGACGAAGTTGCTCTCCCCCAAAACGTAAAACGATCCTGGCACAACCACAATTCCCAAAGCTGCCATTCGAGCAACCGTCTTCCAGCAATCTTCGCCAAGAGTGGCCCAGAGATAGAGCCCAGCCTCGCTGGCCGAAACCTCAAAGCCGAACGCCTTCACCGCAGCCAATAGTTCTTCGCGACGTGCTCGGTAGATTGTCTTCTGCGCGCTCACGTGAGCTTCATCACCGAGTGCAGCAATCATTGCCTTCTGCGCAGGCTCAGGAGTATTGAGACCCGCGTGCATGCGCAAGTTCACCAAATCTTTGATAAGCGAAGCCGAGCCGGCTGCGAAAGCCGCGCGATAACCAGCCATGTTGCTCTGCTTAGAAAGTGAGTAAACAGCCAAAACTCCGTCTGTTGAAGAGCCGCAGATTGCCGGGTCCAAAATACAAGGTGTGGTTTTGCCCTCCCAATCACCCCAACCAAGTTCCGCATAGCACTCGTCTGATGCCACCAGCGCTCCGATTTCGCGCCCGCGATCAACTGCCGCCTTCATCTGCGCGGAACTAAGAACGCGGCCGTCTGGGTTTCCTGGCGAGTTGAGCCAAACCAGTTTGGTATTCGCCGGCCACTTGGCTGGGTCGTCTTCGGAGACTATTTCAGCTCCGCAGAGGGCCGCACCCACGACATAGGCGGTGTAGGCAACCGTTGGCTGCACCACCGCATCACCGGGACCTAAGCCCATCATCAGCGGCAACCAGCTGATTAGCTCTTTGGAACCCACGGTTGGCATAATCTGCCCGGGTTCCAAACCGCTAACCCCACGACGACGAGCAAACCACTCAACCACTGCTGCACGGAACTCTGGAGATCCGGCCGTAGACGGATAACCGGGCGAATTCGAAGCTGCGTCTAGTGCGTCTTGAATAACTTGCGGAGTCGGGTCAACCGGGGAGCCCACAGAAAGATCGATTTTGCCACCGGGATGCTCGGCCGCTTTAGCCGCAAAAGGCTTCAGACTCTCCCAAGGATATTCCGGCAGGCGATCAAACACGAGGTTTAGGAGACCTGAGGCGGTAGCACGCTAACCACGGCGTGGTCGCCGTCGACTTTGCCAGTCTTGGCAGCGCCTCCGGGAGAACCGAGCTCATTGAAGAACTCAACGTTTGCTTTGTAGTATTCAGACCACTGAGATGGCAGGTCGTCCTCGTAGTAAATTGCTTCAACCGGGCAAACTGGCTCGCAAGCTCCACAGTCCACGCACTCGTCCGGGTGGATGTAAAGCATGCGGTCGCCCTCGTAAATACAGTCGACCGGGCATTCCTCGATGCAGGCTTTGTCTTTAACGTCTACACATGGCAGAGCGATAACGTAAGTCACTGATTCTCCTCGGGTTGGTTAGAACAATTTTAACGGTGACCGGATGCGCTTTTGCGCCAGACACCAGGACGAATTTTCGGAAAGATAATTACCACTGCACAACCAATCACCGAACCGTAGGCCCACCAGTTTCCAACTTCGTTGTTGAGAATAGCCACGGATCCTCCGCCCTGACGCATTGATAGCCAGAAAAGTGTGGCCCACAGTGAGAACGTCATGAGATACAGAGCACCCCTAGAGTTTCTTAGTAAACGCAGCGCAACGGCCAGTGACCAAACGATTCCGAGGGAAATCCAAAGCCCGATAGCCCACTGCTCGGGATTCGAAGCTCGAATTGTGTGCATCATCGTGCCCGCAATCGCAGCCACGACTCCTAGTGGCAGAGACCAAATCGCGATTAGCGCTGGCTTGACCCAGCGCAATGGGCGAATCGAGGAACGGCGTAATCGCTCTGGCTGGTCGTAGCGAAACTCTTTGCCGTTGGTAATCGAATAAGTTTCTGGGCCAACCGCAATTTGGCTGGCATGAGCCGATAGCGCGTCTTTTTTGATTTGCGCAGTTTTAGCGTTTCCGATAGTTACGTCGGCACGCTCCCCACGTTCGGCAATCACCCAAAATGCCGGAGCTCGCCTGGAGTTCTCCTTGGCAATGCGGCGAAGAGCCATAGCGGTTCCTTCGTGAGCCATCTTGTGATCGGGGTGCCCGAAGCCACCTTTGCGGTTGTAGGTCACAACAGTGTCTGGTTTGAAATCCTTGATAACCGCGTAGATGTCGTCGGCAATAACCGCAACGTTGACGGCCGCTAGCGAAAGTTCGTCGGGTCGCTTAACCTTGGTTGGTTTGCCAACCGCATTGATTCTGAATCCGGAATCTTGGTAAGCGCGGGTTCCGGCGAATCTGTGTTGCTTGACCCCGAGAGCACGAAGCGCATTGCCAAGTTCACCCGCCCGAAAGGCTCCCATGGAAGGAAGGTTACCCTCAAGCGATTTAAGCTCTTCCAACTTCATTCGTCCGCGCTCGCCACGGGTAAGTGTCAGCACCATCACCTCGGCCTTTGCCGCAACGGCATCGGCGATCACATGACCGGTGAACAGGCTCTCGTCGTCTGGGTGCGCGTGAACAACCAGAAGACGCTTTGGGTTGAAGGTTGCTTTAGCCATAAAT
This sequence comes from Rhodoluna limnophila, assembly GCA_943326655.2. Taxonomy (GTDB): domain Bacteria; phylum Actinomycetota; class Actinomycetes; order Actinomycetales; family Microbacteriaceae; genus Rhodoluna; species Rhodoluna limnophila_C. The sequence goes on along the minus strand of CALPUC020000067.1, from coordinate 1,068 downwards.
ACAACCTTACTTACTTGAAATGGAACTCGGGTTAGGTGTCTTTTTACGCATAAATTTTTGGTAAAGATAAGAAAAATCTCGCACAACTGATGTAAAACAGAGTTAAACCGTTTCTATTAGGCAGGGGGGCCAAATGTACGGAACACCATTTTGCACGCACGAATTCAATGAAGAGCAGCTGAGCAGCCTAGAAAAAGTTGCCTGCCCGTGCGGAAACCGCTACCTATCAAAAGACCTTAGAGAGTTCAACCGACTAAGGAATCTAATCGCCGAACAAAACCAAAATCTCAATGCCCTGGTTTCATCGATGTCGGCCTTCTCTTCAACGAATCAAGTTGGTAGCCAGGTAACAGCCCCGCCGGCGGTTGTCAAGCCAACCAAACCAAAGCGTGAGCGACCAAACCTTTCGGTTGCACAGTGGTTGATTGTTGTGGCAGGTTTCATGGTGCTAGTGGCTGCGTCGGTTTTTGTTTCCCAAAACCTAGCCAGCTGGAACGTTTACGGTTGGTCTGCGCTCGAGCTTTCGCTAGGTCTTCTCGCCGGCTTCGGCGCACTGAAATCTAAGCGATTCTCTATCTTGCTAAGCAATTTCTTGGCCGTTTTCTCGAGCGCCATGCTGCTCACCCTGATCATGTCGATCGGCACAACCTTCGGTTGGGGCTTCGACGCCTGGGATAGAGAGCCATCCTGGTACTGGGCAACTAATCTCGCGGTGGTTGGCTTTGTGTCGCTTGGTCTCGGCATGTGGTCGAAGAACTTTGGTTGGCGAGCGATTGCTCCGCTATCACTCTCGGCTTCGGCAATCGTGCTTGTTGTGAACTCCGCCGGAGCTTTCGAGGACCATTGGAGAATAGCCGTGCTGAGCATGATGCTCTTTGTGGTGCTGATTGCGGTGAGGCTTTCCCGAAACGCCAAGTGGGAACTACCGAAGGGCGACGACCGCGCCTACCTAGAAGACTTGCAGACGCGTGAAGACAATTCACTGAAACGTTTTGGAATTGCGATCTCGATTCTGCTGGCCGGCCTAGCAGCAGTCGATTTGCTTGAAGCACTCTCAGTTCGACCCGG
>CALPUC020000066.1 GCA_943326655.2 Rhodoluna limnophila | reverse complement strand
CAAACCACCAAGGCCGCCAGATTCTTCATCCGCAACTTCATGGCATCCGCCGAGAGCGAAGCGCCAGACAAGCAGGGGCGAATCACCATTCCGGGGCACCTCCGCGAGTACGCGGGGCTTGGTCGGGAACTAATTCTTGCCGGCGTAAACAACCGCATCGAAATTTGGGATCTTGCCACGTGGAACCAATTCATGGCCGAACAAGATACCCAGTTTGCCGACCTCGATGAAGAGGTGATTCCTGGAATCTTCTAGGGAACTCATGGCTAAAGAGATCAATCAACTTCACACTCCGGTGGCCCTCGACTATGCCCTGGAAATTCTTGGCGAAGTTCTAAACGGTTCAAATCCGGTCCTGGTGGATTGCACTCTGGGTCTGGGTGGTCACACCGAAGCATTCTTGGAGAAATTTGAAAACCTAACCGTGGTTGGCATCGACCGCGACGAAAAGGCTTTGGAGCTGGCGAAGGCTCGACTTGAACGGTTCGGCAACCGAGTGCACTTTGCCCATTCGATCTATAGCGAAATCGTCGAAGTTCTAGATGGCTTGGATCTCGAAAAGGTCGATGCAGTACTACTCGATCTCGGAGTTTCTTCAATGCAGCTAGATGAGGCAGACCGCGGCTTTGCTTACTCGTTTGACGCGCCACTGGACATGCGAATGAACCAGGACGAAGGACAGACCGCGGCCGATGTTCTCAACAACTACTCAGAGGGCGAGCTTTCAAGGATTTTCAAAGAGTATGGCGAAGAACGTTACGCGAAACCAATTGCTCATGCCGTGGTTGCCAAGAGAAAATCCGAACCATTCGTGAACAGCGCTGAATTAGCTGCCCTAATTAGCAAAATCATCCCGTACATCCCAGGAAAGACCTCTGGACATCCAGCGAAGAGAGTCTTTCAAGCACTCAGAATCGAAGTGAACGGCGAACTTGAAATACTCGCTGACACCATTCCAGCAGCGGTAAAAGTTCTTCGTGTCGGCGGTCGCGTCCTGGTGATGTCATATCACTCACTCGAGGACTCAATCACCAAGCGTGCCTTGAGCGCGCTAGCCACATCTTCGGCGCCTCTGGACATGCCTGTTGAACTACCCGAGCACGCACCGGTCCTTCGCATGTTGACCAAAGGAACGGCCGTAGCTAGCGATTCCGAGAAGACCCAAAACCCCAGAGCTGCATCTGTTCGGATGCGCGCCGCCGAAAAGATTCGAGAAGCAGCATGAGTGCACTGAGAGCAAACAGTAGACCGGTAAGTAAAACGCAAAGCCGCCCTCGCTTAAGAGTGCTTAGTCGATTTAGAACTGGGAAAGTAGGGCTTGCCGCACTAGCGCTAGTCGGAATTCTGGCTGTCCAAGGTATGAACCTCGCGATGTCTGCAACCACCGGAGCAGGCGCCTACGAAATATCTAGGCTAAAGATAGAGCGAGCAAGGTTAAGTACCCAGGCGGACATCATCGGTTCCGAGGTTAGCTCACTGTCTTCTAATCAGAATTTGGTCAATGTGGCAAACGCCCTTGGCATGGTTTCAAACGTCAACCCGGTTTTCTTGCGACTTTCAGACAGCAAAGTCATTGGAAAGCCCCGTCGAGCCCAAGCAAATGAACGAACCGTTTCTAAGAATTTGGTTCCAAACGCAGCAATGACAACAGACACCAACGTCAGCAAGTTAGACGAGGTTTCTGCCAACAGCGTGCTAGGTTCGTCATCAAGTTCTGGCGCTCACAGCGGCACGATCCAAGCATCACCAACTTACTAACTCAAGGCTGTCGTAAATGAGCTTGTTGCCTCCATCCGAAGAGCGCAAACGCTTCTCTGTTATTCGCATCGTGGTCGCTGTTTTTTGTGTTTATTTCGTGTTCCACCTGGTCGACATGCAAATAATCAATGCCCAGGCAATCAATGAGGACAACCGCTCGAAAAGAGAGATAACCAGAGTCATTCTTGCTCCGCGGGGAAGCATTCTGGACAAAGACTCCAACGTCTTGGCGAAAACAGTCTTCAAATACGATGTGAACGTTGCTCCCATCAAAGTAGGTCCGGTTGAGCGAGAGGTAAATGGCGCTCTGGTCACTCTGTCGGTTGATCAGATTGCAACTCGCCTCGCCGAGATTCTTGGCAAAGACAAGGATTTCATTCTTCGGAAAATGTCGGGAACCGGTGGTTACGCGAATCTGGCAAAAAACGTGAACTCCAGTGTTATGACGCAGGTTGAGAGCTTTGAATTGCCTTGGCTCTGGACCGACGCCAACGTTTCAAGGATTTATCCAAATGGGGCCGTGGCTGGAAATCTACTTGGCTTTATCACAGCGGATGGTGTCACCAAAGCCGGCATTGAATCAAAGATGGACGCCTGCCTCAACGGCGTTAATGGGAAAGAGTCATTTGACCAGGGCTCGGATGGGATTCGAATTCCGGAAAGTGCTGTGGTCTACAAGGCGGCAAAAAACGGCGGCAACCTCAAGCTAACTATCGACACCAATCTTCAGTATTTCTCCCAGCAGGTTTTGGAAACGGCCGTAAAAAACGAGCGAGCTGACTACGGAACCGCGATTGTCATTGAAGTGAAGACTGGACGCCTGCTGGTGGCCGCCGAGGCTCCGACGGTTGATCCAAACAATCCGGGTGCGGCAAAAGAACGAGACCGCCAGACCAAGATATTTACCGAAAGCTTCGAACCGGGATCGACCATGAAAATGATTACCGCGGCTAGCGCAATCGACACCGGTGTCGCTACTCAAACCACGAGAGTGGTTGCCCCATACAGATTGAAAATGTCGTTTGGGAACGGAAAGAACTGGGTCAAGGACTCGGTGTACCATCCGACGATGAAACTGACCCTGACCGGGATTCTTCGCGACAGTTCCAACACGGGAATCATCCAAGTCGGTGAGGACATGGATCGCTCCACTCGGGTCTCATACCTCAAGAAGTTCGGTTTCGGATCAAAGACGTCTCTAAACATGTCGGGTGAGTCTGGAGGAATCCTGGGCGATACCAAGAACTGGGATTTGCAAACAGACAAGAACAGCATGTTCGGCCAGGGCGTTGCTGTCACCTCGATCCAGATGGCTTATGCCTTCCAGGCAATCGCCAATAAAGGCGTGAGGCTCTCACCCAAACTATTCGAGTCGTGCACCAACTCCAACGGGGGAGTAACGCAGTATCCCGTTGGTGAGCCGGTCAGGGCCGTTTCGGAGCAAACTGCCCGAAGTACGGTAGAGATGTTGGAAAAAGTTGTTGAAGAAGGGCACATCGGTCGAACCGCTGCCATAGCCGGATATCGCGTTGGCGGTAAAACCGGCACCGCCCAGATCAAGCAGGGAAGGACTTACGGTAATTTGTACGCGATTTCTTTCGCGGGGCTCGCCCCCGCCGATGACCCTCAGTATGTGGTTGCCGTTATGCTCTACAAATCCCGCCGTACGGCTAGTTCGATTGGCGTCACGCCGGTCTTCAAGCAAATCATGCAACAGACTCTTCGTGCCTACCGTATTCCGCCGTCGACCACCAAATCACGAGAAATTCCGTCGGAGTGGTAGAGATGAAAGAGAGCATTCCTCCAACAATTCGGCCAGAGAGAGTCGAACCGATAAGCGTTGCCTATTTGTCATCCGAGCTTAATCTGCAGCATGTTTCTGGAAAGCTCGAGGGTTCGATAACTGGGATCAGCATGAATACTTCTGATCTGCGACCGGGGGATTTGTTTGTGGCAATGCCCGGGCTCAAAACACACGGTGCGAAATTTGCTGGCAAAGCTCTTGCACTAGGCGCAGTGGCCATTGTGACCGATTCGGCCGGGCTTCCTGAACTTTCAGATTTTTCTGCACCAGTGCTGCTACTTGAAAGCCCACGAGAACACCTCGGTACTTTGGCTGCCTTTGTCTACGGAAATACTCCGGATGTAATGCCCAAATTGTTCGGAACAACGGGTACCAATGGCAAGACCTCCACCACTTACATTTTGGAGGCGATGTTACGCCAGCTCGGCGAGGTAACCGGCCTGACTTCAACCGCCGAGCGACACATTGCGGGAAAAGTTATTGTCAGCCGACTTACAACACCTGAGTCGACGGAAATGCAATCTCTAATCGCCTGCATGCGCGAACAAAAGGTCTCCTCCATTGCTGTTGAGGTCTCGGCGCAGGCGCTCACGCAGCTACGCGTAGATGGCTTAATCTTTGATGTTGCCGGTTTTACTAACCTCAGCCACGACCACCTTGATGATTACGCCGACATGGACGAGTATTTGAAAGCCAAGGCGCAGTTATTTCAGCCAGAGCGGGCTCATCGCGGTGTGGTCTGCGTGGACTCCAGTTATTCCGAAAGTTTTCTTGCTCTCTGCTCGATCCCAACGGTCACGGTTTCAACCGATGCGCAAAAGGCACCTGACTTTCTAGTCACGGTTACGGACGAATTGCCAGGGTTGACCAGGTTTGTCGTAACCTTGCCAGACCAATCGGTTATCAGGTCTCAAATTCCAATCATTGGTGCCCACATGGCGTCAAACGCCGGACTGGCAATTGCCATGCTAATTCAAGCGGGTTTCAGCCCTGAAAGAATCCAGGCTGCGATTGAAGCTGGCGTCGATTGCTATCTTCCCGGGCGAACTGAGTTGGTTTCCAAGCCTGGAGCCCCCGCTGTCTACGTAGATTTCGGGCATAGTCCAGATGCTTTTCTCAATACCTTGGCGGCCGTGCGAAAGGTGACTGTCGGCAAGGTCATCATGGTGTTCGGTGCCGATGGCGATCGAGACGCTAGTAAGCGACCGGCAATGTCTCGGGTTGCGGCTGAGGGAAGCGATGTACTTGTGATTACCGATCACCACCCGAGGTTCGAAGATGCCGCCTCAATTCGGGCAGAGCTTTTGAAAGCAGCATTAGCTTCAAAGCCATCCGGCGAAATTTATGAAGTTAGCCCTCCAGAGGCCGCAATCGTAAAAGCGGTGAGTTTAGCGAAACCCGGTGACGCCATTTTGTGGGCAGGCCCGGGTCACCAAGACTATCGAGACATAAGAGGCGTTCGAACTCCTTACAGCGCAAGGGCACTGGCTCGCGAGGCACTCAAAGACGCGGGTTGGTAATGATCAAACTACAGTTATCCGAAGTCGCGTCACTGATAGGTGGCGAACTTTTTGGGCAAGACGCCGAAGTATTTGGAAGTGTTGAAACTGACTCTCGCCTGGTCTCGGCAGGGTCGCTTTTTTTCGCAAAACCGGGTGAACACACCGACGGTCACAATTTTTTGGAAAGCGCCAAAGACCTTGGAGCGGTCGGTGCCGTGGTGGAAAGACGGAATTCTGATCTTGATTTCCCTCAAATTGTTGTTGAAGACGCAGTTCTGGCCCTTGGGAGTTTAGCTGCCGAAGTACTCAAAAAAGTACGCCAACGGGGTTCGATAGTAGTCATCGGAATAACCGGTTCAAACGGAAAAACCAGCACCAAGAACATGCTGGGAGCGATCCTCTCAAAATTCGGCAGCACCGTGTCGCCCATCGAGTCTTACAACAACGAAGTTGGCGCACCAATTTCGATCTTGAAGGTAGATGAATCCACAAAATATCTCGTGGTTGAAATGGGCGCGGGCGGTTTAGGCAGCATCTCCTACCTCGCTGAGAT
>CALPUC020000065.1 GCA_943326655.2 Rhodoluna limnophila | reverse complement strand
TGGGTCAGGTCTTACGGAGTTGACGTGACCGAAGAAATTCGCTTACCCAAAGTTGCCGAAAGTGTGTCTCTGGTGGCTTCAGTACCAGCCGTTCGATCATTCATGAAGACTTTGTCCAGAGAGCTTGTGGCTAACAGCGGTCGTTCAGGGGTTGTAGTTGAGGGCCGAGACATCACCACGGTTGTTGCGCCAGACGCCCGTGTAAAAGTATTGCTAACGGCAAGCGAAGCAGTTCGTTTGGATCGACGAGCCAAAGAGCTCACATCCGACCAATTGAGCACGCTTAAGGCGCAGCTTCAAGACCGAGATGCCAAGGATTCGAAGGTAGTAGATTTCATGACTCCGGCTGTTGGGGTTACGCTGGTTGATTCGAGCAATTTGAACTTTGAACAAACCGTTGACGCGGTCTTATCGATTATTAGGGAGCACTAGCAATGAGCGACGAATACGATAAGGACCTTGACCCAGCCTTTTTAGAGAAGCTTGAAGCGATTGATGACACCGAGGCTGAGGCTCGTGCTCGTAGCCTAAAAGCGGGTCTGGAAGATTACGATCTTGAGACCGAGGACTTTGATGTTCTAAATGGCGACATCGACTCGGTTTTGGCTGAGGAAGAACTCGGACCATTGCCGGTGCTGGCAATCGTCGGCCGCCCAAACGTTGGTAAATCGGCTCTAGTGAACCGAATTCTCGGTCGTCGCGAGGCTGTTGTTGAAGACAAACCGGGTGTTACCCGAGATCGCGTTAGTTATAAAGCCGAGTGGGGTGGCCGTAAGTTCACTCTTGTCGACACCGGCGGCTGGGAGCCTAATGCTCGCGGCATCGACAAGTCGGTTGCCGAGCAGGCCGAAATTGCTATTGAGCTAGCCGACGCAGTGCTTTTCGTGGTTGATGCAACAGTCGGCCCAACTAGCACCGACGAGCGCGTGGTGAAGCTCCTGCGTGCTTCAGGTAAACCTGTGGTTCTCGCGGGAAACAAAATTGACGACGCCTTCCAAGAACCGGAAATTGCCGGCCTTTGGTCGCTCGGCCTCGGTGAACCAATGCCTGTATCCGCGCTTCACGGACGAGGTGTTGCCGACATGCTGGACGCGGCATTAGCTGTTTTACCAAAGGTTTCTGGAGTCGCTCAAATGGAGGTTGGAGGCCCTCGTCGAGTGGCACTTATTGGCCGGCCTAACGTTGGTAAGTCTTCTCTCTTGAACAAAGCGGTCGGTTCGGAGCGAGCCGTTGTGAATGAGTTGGCTGGCACGACTCGTGACCCCATAGATGAGCAGGTAACTATCGCCGGTCAGGTTTGGCGATTTGTTGACACCGCCGGTATCCGCAGGAAGAAGCACCTGGCGCAGGGTGCAGATTTCTATGCTTCGCTGCGAACCCTGGCTGCTCTTGAGCGAGCCGAAGTTGCTGTGGTTCTCTTCGACGTTACTCAGCCAATTTCCGAAGCCGACATTCGAATTGTTGACATGGCGCTGGAATCCGGCCGTGCACTAGTTCTGGCATTCAACAAATGGGATGAACTAGACGACGAACGCCGTCGCTGGTTGGAGCGAGAAATTGAAACTCAGTTGGCACACGTTGCCTGGGCGCCTCGCGTGAACATTTCTGCACTGACCGGCCGTCACATTGAGAAATTGGTTCCAGCTCTCGAAGTGGCTCTCGACTCGTGGGATACCCGAATTCAGACCGGCAAGTTCAACGCATTCTTGCAAGAACTTTCGATGGAATTCCCTCACCCGGTTCGTGGCGGAAAACAGCCTAGAATATTGTTCGCAACTCAGGCTGCGGTTCGCCCGCCAAAGTTCGTTCTTTTCACAACCGGCTTCCTGGATGAAGGCTATCGACGTTTCATCCAACGCCGACTTCGCGAAACCTATGGTTTCGAGGGCTCGCCGATCGAAATCGGTATGCGAGTTCGTGAAAAGCGTAAGCGCACGTAAAGCGCAAACGGGCTGTAGCGCAGCTTGGTAGCGCACTTGTCTGGGGGACAAGGGGTCGCAGGTTCAAATCCTGTCAGTCCGACCAATCGAAAAGCTAGGAGGGTATGTTGTCAGAGATGTCAATCTGGGCGCAGTTGCGCACCATTCCCAACCTGCTGAGCCTTTTGCGCCTAGCTCTCGTCCCAGTTTTTCTCTACCTCATTATTTCTTCGCAACCGGGGCTCGCGTTCTTGGTTTTGGCAGTAGCGTCTTTCACCGACTGGCTAGACGGCTACCTGGCTCGCAAGCTAAACCAGATCACCAGGCTCGGGGCACTTTTAGATCCAGCCGCCGACCGCCTTTACATTTTTGCAACTCTGATCGGTCTGGCAATCACCAACGCGATACCAGCTTGGTTGCCGGCCGTCGTGATCGGCAGAGACTTCATCCTGATGTTCACCATTCCGTTGCTAGCCAGCCGAAACTACGGGCCGCTTCCGGTTCACTTCGCAGGTAAAGCCGGAACGTTTGCGCTGCTCTACGCGTTCCCACTTTTGTTATTAGCAGACTGGTGGAGCGCAGCCAGTTTCGTGATTTTACCCATCGCTTGGGCCTTCGCATTATGGGGCGTTGGGCTCTACTGGTATGCCGGTTTTCTCTATCTCAAGCAGGTTTTTGCCTTGGTGAAATCGACGCCGAAATTTAACGCTAAATTAGATAAATCATGAGCTCACCTTCAGACAAAAACAACGACGAAGACGTAACGTCTACGCAGCGTTTTGCCGAGGATTTAATCGATGACCCAAAAGAAGGTCTCGACGAGGAAGAGCTTTCTGCCGTTGCTGCACTGCCTGCGGGCTCGGCCCTTTTGATTGTGAAGCGCGGGCCAAGCGACGGGTCTAGATTCTTGCTCGACGTCGACCTTACTACCGCAGGCCGCCACCCCAATGCCGAAATCTTTCTCGACGACGTGACAGTCTCGCGCAAGCATGCCGAGTTCCGTCGTTCAGAGGGGCGCTTCTCGGTAACCGATTTGGCTTCGCTCAATGGAACCTACCTCAACGGAAAACGTGTCGACTCTTCATTACTTACCGATGGGGATGAGGTTCAGGTTGGGAAGTTCAAACTAACCTTCTACTCGGCTCAGCCAGGGCAGTCATAGCCGTGGCGGCTAGGCCTACTTCGCTTTCAAGTGCGAGGTCTTCGAAACTCTTTACCATCGGCCGCGTGCTGTCAATTCTCGAACTCGATTTCCCAGAGCTTTCCCCGTCGAAACTTCGTTTCTTGGAAGAGCAGGGATTAGTAACCCCTCAGCGAACCGATTCTGGTTACCGGAAATTCACCGAAGAAGACATCGACCGTTTGAGAATCGTTCTGGAACTTCAACGAGATCAGTACCTTCCGCTCAAAGTCATTCGTCAGTACCTAGACGACCTTGACTCGGGTAAGACTCCTAAGCTTCCCAACAGCCAAGAGCCGAAATCACTTCGCGCTAAGCCTGGAAAGCAGTTCAGCGAGTTGGATCTCATTGCCGAGACTGCAATCACTCCCGCGCTTATTGCTGATGCCCGCGAGGTTGGTTTACTCGGTCTTGCACCTTTCAGTTCGGCGGATGTGGCGATTGCGCGTTCGGTTGTTCAACTTCAGCGTTTTGGTATCGCGCCACGGCACCTTCGCGGCTTGAAGGCCGCCGCAGATCGCGAGATCGGCATTATCGAGGGCGTGGTATCGCCAGTTTTAGCCAAGAATGAAACGGGATCGCGCTCACGAGCAGCGCACTTTGCAGCTGAAATCGAAAGTCAGTTTGCCACCATTCGAGCGGAAATCGTTCGTTCTGTGATCTCCAAAATCGACTCCTAGGGTCGATTGCGACACGCCGAAGATATTAATTAACCTTGCTCTAACCCAAAGAGGGACAAGAATTAAACCTAACGTTGAAGGTTAAGGAGGCCAGAATGTCAGAGCAGAGCACGTTTGAATTTGCAGACACCGACGGTAACCTACTCTTCACCGACGGGTTACCCGGCAGCGACCCTAGTGTTGGCTACCGCGGAACCTCAGCTGCTACTGCAGCCGGAATCAGCTACCGCCAGCTTGACTACTGGGACCGCACCGATCTGGTTCAGCCTTCCGTTCGAGGAGCAACCGGTTCGGGAACACAGAGACTTTATGCATTCCGCGACATTTTGGTACTCAAACTAGTCAAGCGGCTACTCGACACTGGTGTCTCGCTTCAGCAAATTCGAATCGCCATCAAGCAGCTCCGTAAATCGGGTATCAACGACCTGGCAAAAACTACGCTCATGTCTGATGGCGTGAAAGTTTATCTCTGCAACAGCAACGAAGAAGTTATCGACCTTCTGGCCCGCGGGCAGGGAGTCTTCGGTATCGCCGTTGGGTTGGTCTTCCGCGAAGTAGAGGCTACCTTGTCTACCATCACTCCTAGCTCACTCGAAGAGCTAGACGACCTGTCGATTCGTCGCCAGGCCAAAAAAGCAATTTAGTCTTTTTTGACTTCTTCTGGTATTCCAAGAATCTCCGAAAGCTCATCGGTGGGTTCGTTGGCCTCAAGTTTTAACACTTCGTCGAGGGTTTGACCCCTCATTATCCGGTTTAGCCGAAGTACTTTTCGGCTTGCGCGGCTCGGTCTAATAGTGGTTTGCTGGCCGAAAGAGTTCTGCACATATTCCAAGACTCGATCAAAAACACCTGCAATTTCGATTGCTGATTCGCCTGGCCAGCCGTGAATCGGGCGCCCAGCACCCTGAGCTTGCTGAAGCACGGTTCGCTCTTCAACCACTTCAGGCAAGATTCGATTTCCGTACTTCTCTCTTAGCTCGCTAACCCGAAAGTCGCCTTCGGTTGACTGCGGGCGAAAGCGGTTGATCAGTATTCCTAGAGTTTCCAGACGGTTGGTGAGGCCGCGTCGCAGTTCGGCCAGCGCGTGCATGGTTCGGTCTGCCGCAACCACTGAGAATAGCGAGGGCTCCGAAACAATAATCACCCGGTCGCTGGCTACCCAAGCGGTTCGCGTTAGCCCGTTAACCGAAGGAGGAGTGTCGATAATCACCAGATCGTAACTTGACTCAAGTTTTGCCAGAGCAACTTCGAGGCGCCAGATTTCATTAATGGTCGGGGAAGGGGTATCTAAAGTTTGGGTTTTTGGGCTACCAACCATCACATCTATGGTTCCGGAGTGCAATTTGTTCCAAGTACTAGATACGATTGCTCTATGCACAATGCTGTGCCGGGGGTTTTGAATGACATCGGCAACGGTTTCGGCAAATTCCCCGATGGCGCCAAGTCCAGTGGTGGCATCACATTGCGGGTCAAGATCTACAACCAAAGTGCGTAGACCTTGCGAGAACGCAGCGGATGCTAAACCTAAGGCAACCGTGGTCTTTCCTACGCCCCCTTTTAGGGAGCTGACGCTGAGAACATGCACGCTAATAGGCTACTCTGAAATGCAGGGCGTCATAAACCCTTTGTTCGCTCAAACACACTCTACGAGGTGGCAATGTTCAAAAAGATTCTGGTCGCAAACCGCGGTGAAATTGCCATTCGCGCATTCCGAGCGGCCTATGAATTAGGCGCAAAAACCGTTGCGGTGTTCCCCTACGAAGATCGCAATTCCAGCCACCGCCTAAAGGCCGATGAGGCTTACCAAATTGGCTCTGAGGGTCATCCGGTTCGCGCCTACCTAAACGTGGACGAGATCATTCGCGTAGCCAAGGAATCCGGGG
>CALPUC020000064.1 GCA_943326655.2 Rhodoluna limnophila | reverse complement strand
TTCTCGAAGGGACTCAACTTCGGTTGCGTTTGGATCAACACCCACATCCCGCTAGCTGCTGAAATGCCTCACGGTGGTTTCCGTCACTCAGGTTACGGTAAAGACCTTTCGGCCTACGGCTTCGAGGACTACACCCGAATCAAGCACGTGATGAGCTACATCGGCGACTAATCCACAGATTGTTTTAGCGGGTTCACAGATCCTCTGGTTTTGGCCAGAATCGGTTTGTGAGCCCGCTACTACTTTTACCGTCGGTTGCCATCGGTCTGTTTTATGGTGTGAGCACCGGCAACTACCTAATGTTGGTGGCGTCGGTGCTTTCTGGTTTGGTTGCCTGGTGGGTAAGTCAGCGCAAGGTTGCGATACCGGATGGGCAACTTCGACTGATCGGTGATCGGGTGTGGCTGGGGGAGAAGAGCTTGCCGAAACGTCAGGTGTTCTGGACTAAGGCTCAACACCAGAGAGTCCTTGAGCTGTTTACCGCATCAATGCCGCCGAAACTCGATGGGCTCCAAACCCTTCGAGCCATCGGCTGGTATCCCGGCGAACGCAACGCATATCTGGTCGGTTTAGATCGCCTTTTCAACCTGGACGAAGGTGCCGGCCACCTACTGGTTATCGGGCCAACCGGTGCGGGGAAGAGCGAACTCATCCATCTGGTAATTGCCAGCCTCGACGAATCCGTGGCGCTCGCGGTTGCCGATTACAAAGGTGGGGCAGTGCTCACCGAGTTGCCGTGGATACCCTTAGCCACCTCCGATATCGAAACGTCGGAACGGCAACAGAAGTTCTGGCAATCATTGATTGATGAACTAGCCAGAAGAGAGCAACTTCTGAGGGGGCAAGGCGTTTCCAACTGGACGGCTTCAGAGGCGCTTGGATTAGGTGAAGCTCGGCTACTGATAATCGTTGATGAGGCCGTGGCAGCCATTCGAAGTGGGAGCCTGGCGCAGGATGCCATAACCAAGAGCGCCACCAAGGGTCGATCGCTCGGAGTTCACCTACTGCTAACCACGCAGTCGCTGGTTGGGTTGCCGCGTGAGGTTCTGATCAACCTGCGCTCGCGGTTGGCGTTGGCCGGAACCGATGACGTTGAGCTCATGCAACTCGGCGGCAAAGAAAAGATTGGCACTTCAACGGCTGAAACGAAAGCCGCCATGCTGTTGCATGACGGCCAAACGTTTGCGATTCAAGTTCCGCTAGGAGCTAGGAAAGCACCTCGGAAAGCTGCTTGAAGCCCATGCCGTGAGCCACAGCAACTGGCTCGCTGGTCAGCACGCCGTCGTGGGTGTTTAGGCCAAGCGCAAGTGAACCATCGGCCTGTAGCGCCTTCTTCCAGCCATTGTTGGCGAGTGAACGCGCGTAAGGAAGTGTTGCGTTGGTTAGAGCATAGGTAGAGGTGTGAGGCACGGCACCAGGCATGTTGGCCACGCAGTAAAAGATCGAGTTGTGAACTTTGTAAGTTGGGTCGGCGTGCGTGGTTGGCTTCGAATCGGCGAAGCAACCGCCCTGGTCGATGGCAATGTCAACCAGAACGCTGCCGGGTTTCATAGCCTTGACGTGCTCGTTGGTTACCAACTTCGGTGCCTTGGCTCCATGAATCAAGACCGAGCCAATCACCAAATCAGCATCGGCAAGCGCTCTCTTGATTTCGAAAGCGTTTGAGGCGATGGTGCGAACTCGGCCAGCGTAGTGGTGGTCTAGTTCGCGAAGACGATTTAGATTTGTGTCCATTACGGTAACTTCGGCACCGGCTCCCACAGCCATGGCCACAGCGTTGGTCCCGGCAACACCGCCACCGAGAACAACAACCTTTGCTGGGCGGGTTCCTGGAACTCCACCGAGAAGCATTCCGCTTCCGCCGTTGTGGCGCATTAGAGTTTCGGCACCAACCTGAATCGAAAGTCGACCGGCAACCTCACTCATCGGAGCAAGCAGTGGCAACTGGCGGCTCGGTAGCTGAACGGTTTCGTAGGCGATAGCGGTTACCTTGCTATCGACCAGCTGTTTGGTTAGTTCTAGATCGGCAGCCAAATGGAGGTAGGTGAAGAGCACTAGACCCTCGCGAAGAAAACCGTATTCAGAAGCGATTGGCTCCTTAACCTTCATCACCATGTCGCCGGCGGCCCAGGTTTCCTTGGCGTCGGCCAAAATCTTTGCCCCTGCGTCAACATACTCGCTGTCGCTGATGCTTGATCCTGCGCCTGCGCCTGCCTGAACGAAGACCTCATGCCCTGCGCTTACCAGTTCGTGAACTCCGGCCGGGGTGATGGCCACTCGATATTCGTTGTTTTTTACTTCGGCCGGTACCGAGATACGCATTTTTCTCCATTTCACGGCTTCTTCGCCGTTCCATTTATCAACGATACCCGATTGTTTCATTTGCAAGTTTTTTGCATTTTCTGGGTCAGGTTTGTGGCAGTATTTGAAATGACAAGTCGTTTAGTCTTGTCTTTTATTGGTTGTTGTTTGGACAGTGATGTCCGTTCGATGTAAAGGAGCCCAGCATGTCTGAGCAGGTTCAAAGTCCAAACTCCGGTGAATCTTTTAAAAAGGTCTCGGCTACTCAAATTACCCGTCGTGCAGTCATCGGTGGTGCCGGCGCCGTTGGTGTGGCAGCGTTTCTAGCTGCTTGTTCACCTGGCGGAGGAACCAAGACCCTGACTCCAGCAGAAGACCTTTCAGCCACTGAGAAAGTCCTCACCTGGGATAACTGGCCTTACTACATGGACGGCGAGGACGGATCATTCCCGACGCTAAAGGCTTTTGAAAAGCAGAGTGGCATCAAAGTCACCTACAACATCAACGTTGACGACAACAACACCTACTTCGCCAAGATCAAAAACCAGCTGGCTACCGGAACCGACACCGGTGCCGACACCTTCTGTCTAACCGACTGGATGGTTGCTCGTTTGATTGGTAACGGTTATGTTCAGGAACTGAACTACGACAACATGCCAAACGTGACCGCCAACCTGATTCCTGCGTTCAAGGGTGAGCTTGGTTCATTCGATGAGGGTCGTAAGTACTCACTCCCTTGGAAGGGAATCATTGCCGCCATCGGTTACCACAAGGCAAACTACAAGAAGCTAACCGGCAAGGACGCACCGACCTCGGTTGAAGACCTTTGGGCTCCAGAACTAAACGGCCGCGTTGAGGTTCTTTCCGAGATGCGCGACACCCTTGGTATCTTGATGATGGGCTCTGGCGTAGACATCACCAAGTTCACCTCGGAAGAGTTCTACGCGGCTCTTGATCTATTCACCGAGAAGGTTTCTTCTGGCCACATCCGTTCCATCAAGGGCAACTCCTACGTAGACGACTACAAGTCTGGCGACGCAGTTGCTGGAATCGTCTGGGCTGGAGACCTAGTTGGTGCCAACCTAGAGCTCGGCAGCGAAGAGCTTGGAGTGGTTCTACTCGACTCGGGTTCAACCTTCGCCTGCGACAACTTCGTGGTTCCTATGGGCTCTGCTCACAAGGCCAACGTTGAAGCCGCTATCGACTACTACTTCACGCCTGAGATTGCTGCCGAACTAGCTTTGGCTGGCGTTTACTACGTAACCCCGGTTGCCGGTGCTCGCGAGATCGTAATCAAGAAGGACCCAGCGTTGGCTAACAACGAATTGATCTTCCCTTCGGATGAAATCTTCGCCACCAAGCTAAAGCAGTTCCGCCCATTGACACCTAAGGAAGACAACGAGTTCTCCAAGGCTTGGTCGAAGGCTTCAAACGGTGTCGTGTAATTGGCAATTGATTTCACGCCTTCCGGGGCAGATCTCGAGTTAGTTAACGTACGAAAAGATTTCCCAGGTTTCACCGCGCTCGAAGACATGGACCTGCACATTCCTGCAGGGGAGTTCTTTGCTCTTCTAGGCCCTTCGGGCTGCGGTAAAACCACAACCCTTCGCATTGTTGCCGGCCTCGAAGAACCAACCGCGGGACAGGTGCTTATCGGTGGCAAGGATGTAACCGCCAGCAAGCCTCACGAACGTCCGGTAAACACCGTGTTCCAGAGCTATGCGCTGTTTCCTCACATGACCATCTTGGAAAACGTGGCTTTCGGTTTGCGCCAGCGCAAAATCGAAGAGCCAGTGAAAAAGGCGATGGACGCCCTGAACCTGGTTGAACTCGGCTACGCGGCCGAACGCCGACCACAGCAGCTCTCAGGTGGTCAGCAGCAGCGTGTTGCCCTAGCTCGCGCACTGGTTAACCGCCCGGCACTGCTGCTTCTGGACGAACCACTTGGAGCACTAGATCTGAAGCTTCGTCGCCAGATGCAGGTTGAACTTAAAGCCATCCAGATGGAAGTTGGTCTAACCTTCCTTCACGTAACTCACGACCAGGAAGAAGCCATGGACATGGCAGACACCGTCGCGGTTATGAACAAGGGTCACATCGAGCAGCTTGGTGCCCCAGAAGCCCTCTATGAGCGCCCCAAGACTGCCTTTGTTGCCAAGTTCCTCGGCCAATCGAACCTGTTTGTAGGTTCGATTGCCGATTCCAGCGCATCGTCACTAAGCATTGAAGTCGGTGGTCACAAAATCACCGTTCCCAAAGATCGCGCCGAAAAGCAGACCGGCAAGATCTGCATCGGTGTTCGCCCAGAAAAAACCACCTTCCACCGCACCAAGCCAAATCTTGGCTCGGACCACGTTGTGGTTGGCCCTGGCGAAATCACCGACATCCGTTTCACCGGCGTTAGCAACCAGTACCTAATCGACATTCCTAACGTTGGCGAAGTTACCGTGTTCGCGCAAAACGTTGGCATCAGCCCGGTTATCGAACTCGGCGAAAACGTTTGGGTTTCTTGGAAGGTTGAACACTCCTTCGGGCTGTCAGATCTTCCTGTTGGCAACGAAGACGAGTAGCTATGGCTTTCGCGGCATTCGGTTCGGCTCCGGGAAAAGAACACAAGACACCCACTAAATCGGGAAAAATCGTCCTGGTGCTTTTGATGCCCGGTCTGGTTTATCTGGGTCTGTTCTTTTTCACCCCACTGATGTCGCTCATCGTAACCTCGCTAGAAGTTCCAGCTGCCAGCGGTGCCATCGGCGAATACGAATACGGTTTCGCTTGGCAAAACTATGTCACCGTCATGACCGACTACATGCCGCAGATTCTTCGCTCGTTCTACTACGCAACCGTCGCCACTCTAATCGCACTGCTTTTCAGCTACCCGCTGGCCTATTTCATCGGCGTCAAGCTTCGCAGTCGCCCAATGCTCCAGCGCATGATGCTGGTTTTGGTGATTGCCCCCTTCTTTATTTCGTTCCTACTTCGCACCGTCGCCTGGAAGCAAATCTTCTCCGACGGCGGAGCCATCATGCAGTTTGTTTACTCCTCAGGTCTGATGGATACATCGGATCACTTTCTTGGCACCGACGCCGCCGTGATTTTCGGTCTCACCTACAACTTCATTCCGTTCATGACCCTGCCGCTGTTCACTACGCTCGAGCGCTTCGACGTGCGCCTGTTGGAAGCTGGCTCAGATCTCTACGCCAGCCCAGCCAGAGTCTTCCGCAAGGTAACTTTGCCGCTGAGCATGCCGGGCATCATCTCCGGAACCCTGCTCGTGTTCATCCCCATCGCCGGCGACTACGTGAACGCCAGCCAAAACTTCCTCGGGTCTTCCAAGACCTCCATGATTGGAACTTTGGTTGATGCCGATTTCCTCCAGACTCAGGATTA
>CALPUC020000063.1 GCA_943326655.2 Rhodoluna limnophila | reverse complement strand
TATTCGTCTCGAGTAGCAATTTCTCTGGCTACCTGCATGGCGAGCGCTACACCGCCGGAAGTGGTGACTTGACCGGGCCAGTATTTTTCAGCCATCGCTGCCAATTCTGCTTGCTCTATCGATCTATCTGACCGCGAGGCGGTAACCACAACATGCTCAAAACTATCGGCAAGCGAGCCGAGCATCTCCTCGGCGTTCTTATCGGCAAGAACACCGACAACGCCAACTGCCCTGGGTGCCCCAAAATCACTTGCCAGAGCAGCTACCAGAGAACGCACTCCGTGAGGGTTGTGAGCTCCATCAACCAGAGTTAGGGGTTCGCGACTCACTACCTGCAACCGACCTGGCGATGATGCATCAGCAAATGCTACCCGCACGATGTCGTCGAGAATTCGATGTTCGCCTCCCCCGAGGAATGCTTCCACAGCGGCGATGGCAAGCGCGGCATTTTGAACCTGGTGTTGCCCATAAAGGGGCATAAACAAATCGGTGTATTCGCCTGCCAGGGATCGAACGCTAAAACGTTGACCCTTTCCATCTGGCACAACGTTAAATGCCTCAAAGTCTGCGCCGTAACTAACTAGTCGGTCGGCAACCGCTTTGGTTTTGGCTTGAAGTTCTGCCATCGCAGTTGGCTCTTGGGTGGCTGACACCACCACCGCGCTCGGTTTTATGATTCCCGACTTGGTTTTAGCTATTTCAGCAACCGTCTTGCCTAGGCGGTCGGTGTGATCCAAATCGATTGGGGTAAACACGGCAACGTCGCCGTCGGCCACGTTAGTGGAATCCCACTCCCCGCCCATGCCAACTTCTAGCACTAGAACGTCAACCGGAGCATCTGCGAATATTGCGAAAGCAAGTAGGGTCAGCGCCTCAAAGTAGGTGAGAGGAGACTCACCTTCGGCATCCAGTTCAGCATCAACTAGGCCAAGAATCGGTTCGATGTCATTCCAAATCTCAACCATGATTTCGTCACTAACCGACTCGCCGTCGATTGCAATTCGCTCATTGATTCGAGTGAGATGCGGGCTGGTAAAACGCCCCGTTCGAAGTGAGTGCTCGCGAAGCAGCCGCTCAATCATGCGGCTGGTTGAGGTTTTGCCATTTGTTCCAGTCACATGAACTATTCGGTAGAGCTTTTGGGGGTCACCCAGCATCGCCGCTGCCCTTGCTGTTGGCTCCAAACGGGGACGAAGTTGGTGCTCCGGGATTCTATCCAGTAGCGCCTTTTCTACATCCTTAGCCGTTTTGATCAAAGCTTCGCCACCGAAATCTGCGGCTCTCCGCTTCCACTTGAAGTTACGAGTTCCAGAGTCAACGTTTCCGACTTGATTAGTTCTTCGTGAGCAGAAATGGCAGCCAAGGTTGCGTCGTCGCCGGCAATGGTGAGCTTGATTCGGTCTGAAACATCTAGACCAGAATCCTTGCGAGTCTGCTGAATTGCACGAATTAGGTCGCGAGCAGCGCCTTCAACTTCGAGTTCGGGAGTTACATCTCCATCGAGAATCACAAAACCGCCGGAAGGCAAGATCCCGATTAGGTTCTTGGTGTCTCCGGCCGAAAGGTCGGCAACCAGAGTTAGCTCGTATTCTTCTTCGAGTAGTTCAACGCCGTCCACGACCACAGTGCCATCAACCAGCGACCAGGCACCCGACTTGGCTCCGCGAATAATGTGCTGCACGTTAGCACCCAGACGAGGACCGGCCACGCGAGAGTTCACGGTTAGCTGCTTGACAACGCCGAAGCGCTCCCCCGACGTCTCATCGAGTTCGACCAGTTCGATTGACTTTACGTTTAGCTCTTCTGCCAATAGCGAGGTGAATTGATCAAGGTCGGCCGAGTCGTTGGTGACCACGGTTAGCTTGGCCAATGGCAAACGGTTGCGAAGCGAGGCTGTCTTGCGAAGCGCGTTGGAAACCGAAGACGCGGAACGAATCTGGTCCATGGCCGAAACTAATTTGTCGTCGGCTGGGAAGTTTTTGGCATTTGGCCAGTCGGTTAGATGAACCGAGCGTCCGTTGGTGAGACCCTTCCAAACTTCCTCGGTAACCATCGGAAGCAGTGGAGCGGCAACCCGGCACAAAGTTTCTAGGACGGTGTATAGGGTGTTGAAACCTTCCGGTGAACCTTCCCAGAATCGGTCTCGCGAACGGCGAACATACCAGTTGGTTAGCACGTCGGCGAAGTCGCGGAGCAGGTTGGTGGCCACATACGAGTCGTATTTGTCCATTGCCTTTTCCACGTTCAGGATTAGGTCGTGGGTCTTGGCTAGAAGATAGCGGTCGAGCACGTCGGTGGATTCGGTGGAGAACTTCGCTTCGTATCCGCTGGCATTGGCGTAGAGGCTGAAGAAGTAATACGAGTTCCAAAGCGGTAGCAGCAGCTGTCGAACACCCTCGCGAATTCCCTGCTCGGTCACGATCAGGTTTCCGCCTCGAAGAATCGGGCTCGAAAGTAGGAACCAGCGCATGGCATCGGCGCCGTCGCGGTCGAAAACCTCGTTTACGTCTGGGTAATTGCGAAGCGACTTCGACATCTTCTGGCCGTCGTTGCCCAGGATGATTCCGTGGCTGATCGCGGTCTTGAACGCAGGGCGGTCAAACAGAGCGGTAGCGAGAACGTGCAGCGTGTAGAACCAGCCACGAGTCTGACCAACATATTCAACGATGTAATCGCCAGGGTTGTGTGTTTCGAACCACTCCCGGTTTTCAAACGGGTAGTGAACCTGCGCGAACGGCATCGAACCAGACTCAAACCAGCAGTCGAGAACCTCTGGAACACGGCGCATGGTTGATTTGCCGGTTGGGTCGTCTGGGTTTGGGCGCGTAATTTCATCGATGATTGGTCGGTGGAAATCACTCGGACGAACTCCAAAGTCGGCTTCGATTTCATCGAGCGAGCCGTAGACATCAACGCGAGGATAGGCAGGGTCGTCCGATTTCCAAACCGGAATCGGTGCTCCCCAGAAACGGTTGCGGCTAATTGCCCAGTCGCGCACGTTTTCGAGCCACTTACCGAACGAACCGTCCTTGGTGTGATCAGGAGTCCAGTCGATTTCCTGGTTTAGTTCGAGCATGCGATCGCGAACCTTGGTGGTTTCAACGAACCAAGACGAAACCGCCTTGTAGATCAGCGGGTTCTTGCAGCGGTAGCAGTGAGGGTAAGGGTGGTCATAAGAAGCTTGCTTGAACAGGCGTCCGTTTTCTTTCAACCAAACGATGATGTCTTTGTTGGCGTCGAACGCGTGCTTGCCAGCGAAGTCGGAAACCACTGAAACAAACTCGCCACGCTCGTTTACCGAGATGAGCACCGGAATGCCAGCCGCTTCACAAACTCGCTGGTCGTCTTCACCGTAGGCGGGGGCCTGGTGAACGATTCCAGTTCCATCGCCGTCGCCAACGTAGTCGTCTACCAAAATCTGCCAGGCGTTTTCGGTGCCAAACTTTTCGGCATCTGAGTAGTAGTCGAACAGGCGCTGGTAGCGAATTCCCCCGAGCTCTGAGCCCATCACGGTCTCGGTAACTGCAGCCTGGGCTTCATCTGCCGACTCATAACCAAGTTCTTTATAGTGAGCGCCAATCAGGCCCTTCGAAAGTAGGTAGCCGTTTACGATTGCGTACTCAATGTTTGGGCCAACCGCTAGTGCGAAGTTGGTTGGAAGCGTCCAGGGAGTAGTGGTCCAGGCGAGTAGCTTCACACCGGCAAAACGCTCCCCCTCAAGAATCGGGAAAGTGACGGTAACGGTCTGGTCTTGGCGGTTACGGTAAACCTCGTCGTCCATGCGCAATTCGTGGTTTGAAAGCGGGGTTTCACAGCGCCAGCAGTAAGCCAAAACCTTAAAGCCCTCGTAGATCAGACCCTTGTTGTGAAGTTCCTTAAACGCCCAGAGCACGCTCTCGGTGTAGTCCTTGTCCAGGGTCTTGTAGTCGTTGTCGAAATCGACCCAGCGAGCCTGACGCGTGATGTAGGTTCGCCAATCTTCGGTGTATTTCAGAACTGAGGTTTTGCAGGTGTCGTTGAACTTTTGAATACCAAACTTCTCGATTTCGAGACGACCGGAGATGCCTAGCTGGCGCTCTGCCTCAACCTCGGCGGGAAGACCGTGGGTGTCCCAACCGAAACGGCGCTCAACGCGGTAACCTTGCATGGTTTTGTAGCGAGGAACCATATCTTTGGCGTAACCGGTAAGAAGGTGGCCGTAGTGAGGAAGGCCGTTCGCAAAAGGAGGGCCGTCGTAGAAAACAAACTCGTTATCCGCTGAACGCTGGTCGATTGAGGCCTGAAAAGTGTCGTCGCCCTTCCAAAAAGCCAGAATTCCCTGCTCAACCTCTGGGAAACTCGGAGAAGGATTAACACCGGGCGTGGCAGAGTTTTGGCTCTTTGGATACATTTGAGGCTTTCTGGCTTACAAAAGGTTTTCTAAGTCAATGTTAACCTTATTAGAACGCTAGTTTTGGAGACTCCCACGTGACTGAACATTCTGCTTCTGCTTTCCTCATGCCTGCCACCGCGCCCGAAAAGGTGAGCGTGGAGGGTCTTGAGACCAAGTGGGCTGAAAAGTGGGACTCGACTCACGTGTACTCATTCGATCGCACCGCCGATCGTGCCAATATCTACTCAATTGACACCCCGCCGCCGACCGTTTCCGGTTCGCTTCACGTGGGTCACGTATTCAGCTACACCCACACCGACGTAGTGGCCCGTTTCCAGCGCATGTTGGGCAAAGAGGTTTACTACCCGATGGGCTGGGACGACAACGGTCTACCAACCGAGCGACGAGTGCAGAACTTCTTCGGTGTTCGCTGCGACCCGAGCCTGCCCTACGACGCAAACTTTGTTCCTCCGTTTGAGGGTGGCGACAATAAGTCGTCTAAGGCCGCCGACCAGATTCCAATTAGTCGACGAAACTTCATCGAACTTTGCGAGAAGCTAACTACCGAAGACGAGAAGCAGTTCGAGGCCCTCTGGCGTCGTCTTGGTCTATCAGTCGACTGGTCGCAGACCTACCAGACCATCTCCCCCGATGCTCAGGCGGTTAGCCAAAAGGCTTTCCTCAACAACCTTGAGCGCGGCGAGGCCTACCAGTCGATGGCCCCAACTCTCTGGGACGTAACTTTCCGCACCGCAGTTGCTCAGGCCGAGCTTGAAGACCGCGAGCAGCCTGGCGCCTACCACCGCATCGGCTTCAACGGCCCAGACGGCAAGATTTTCATCGAAACCACCCGCCCAGAACTTCTTCCAGCGTGTGTTGCGCTTGTTGCCCACCCAGACGACGAGCGTTACCAGCCGCTATTCGGCAAGACCGTAACCACCCCGCTGTTCGGAGTTGAGGTTCCTGTGGTTGCTCATCGCCTGGCCAGCCAGGAAAAGGGTTCCGGAATCGCAATGATTTGCACCTTCGGTGATGTCACCGACGTCATCTGGTGGCGCGAACTAGACCTGCCAAACCGAGCCATTCTCGGCTGGGACGGCCGTATTATTACTGAAGCCCCAGACGTAATCACCAGCGAAAAGGGCAAGGAAGTCTTCGCCGAGCTTGCCGGTAAGACCACGTTCTCGGCCAAGCAGACCATCGTTGAACTACTTCAAGAGTCGGGCGACATGGTTGGCGAAGCGAAGCCAATCACCCACCCGGTCAAGTTCTTTGAAAAGGGCGACAAGCCTCTTGAAATCGTGTCAACTCGTCAGTGGTACATCCGCAACG
>CALPUC020000062.1 GCA_943326655.2 Rhodoluna limnophila | reverse complement strand
GGCTGCCTTGATCGGTTCATGCTGAGAGCGCACTCGCTCGTCCACTTCCTTGACAAAATCTTCGAGAGAAGACTCTTCGGGCATCTCGTCGACGATGGCGAGGTAGGAATTCAGTGCTTCCCATTTCTCGCGCGCGGCGCCGGACTCGGCAGGCTCTTTAGATTTCCAACCCAGTTCCCGGCAAGCATCCGAAACAACTTCGTAAAGGGATTTGGTAGTCGGGGTAATGAGCTCGGCTCGCACCAATCGCATCACCTGCAAAATCTCTGGGCGATTGAAGAATCTCTCGCCTCCGCGAACCTGGTAGTCGATGCCTCGATCGGCCAGAGCCTTCTCAAAAGCTTCAGATTGAGAATTCACTCGATAGAGAACTGCAATCTCGTTCGCCTTAACACCTCGTGCGAGTTGCTTGGAAATCTCCGAGGCGATTGTGTTGGCTTCTTCTACCGAATCTGCGCACTGCATGATGACCGGCTCAGACCCCAGCTCATTTTGCGAAACCAATTCCTCTAAGTTTGTTTCATTGCTGACCACTCGGTTGGCAGTACTAATGATGTGGCCGGTAGATCGGTAGTTGCGAGTGAGGTTTACCACCGTAGCGTCGGGATAAGTATCTGCAAACTCGAGTAGGTAGCCACTGGAAGCTCCGGTAAAAGAGTAAATGGTTTGATTCGGGTCGCCGACAACGCAAATGTCACTTCGGTCACCCAGCCATGCCTCTAGCAGAGCGTTTTGGAGAGGAGAAATGTCCTGGTACTCGTCGACGGTAAAGAAGCGATACTGCTGTTGCACGTGAGCTAAAACTCGCGGTTCCGCCTGCAGCATGCCGAGGGTCAGAATCAAAACGTCTTCCCAGTCGAGCCTTTGGGCCTTAATCTTCAGATCTTCATAGGTTTTCAAGAGCTCAACTAGCTGGGCTGGTTTTATCCCCGCAACCTGCGGGCGATTGGGAAGCCCCAACTCGTATTGTTCGATTGATCGCATGGTGTATTTTCGCCACTCGATTTCGGCCGCTACATCTCTCAGGATTGCCGCATCGAAGTGGATTTTGAGCGACTCTGCCGCCTGGGCGATGAGTTTCGATTTCGAAGTAAGCACGTTGGGCGATGGAACTCCAGCAAGTTGTGGCCAGAAGTATTCGAGTTGGCTGAGAGCCGCCGCGTGAAAAGTTTTAACCGCTACCCCTGGGATTCCCAGTTGACGGAGACGTGCGCGCAATTCGCCTGCGGCGCGGCTGGTATAGGTGAGCGCAAGAACTCGATTTGCAGCAAACTGCCCTTTGGCTATTCCGTAGGCAATTCGATGGGTTACGGTTCGGGTCTTTCCAGTGCCGGCCCCTGCCAGAATGCAAGTTGGGCCAACCAGAGCCATGGCCGCCTGCCGCTGTTCCGGATCCAGCGCTTCGAGTAACAGTTCGGGATCCACTAGCGATCCTGACCCTGAAGCTCTTCGCCGAGCCAGTGCTCAATTATCGACCTAGCAATAGAAAGTTTCCCGGGAAGCATCAGCGCGTGCGACTCAGCCTTCAACTCTTCGCGTGTAAACCAGCGGAGTTTCACGATTTCTTCACCGTCTGGGATCACGTTTCCGCCTGCAAACTTCGCGGTGTACCCAAACATCAGTGAGAAGGGGAATGGCCATGCCTGCGAACCTAGAAACTTAGGTTCTTGCACCACAATTCCAGCCTCCTCCTGCATCTCCCGAATCACTGCAGCCTCGAGTGACTCCCCTGGCTCAACGAAACCGGCCAAGATGCTGAATCGATTTTCTTCCCAAATTCCTTGAGACCCGAGCAAAATTCGATCCTGGTCATCAATTACCCCAACAATGATCGCCGGATCGGTTCTCGGGTAAATCTCTCTGTCTTCCGGCTCGCAAAATCTAACCCAGCCGGCTTTTTGCACCAGCGTTCTTCCGCCGCAAGCTGGGCAGAATTGATGAGTTTGGTGCCAGTTTGCCAAGGCCAGAGCTTGGGTGAAAATTGCTGCCTCAGAGGACGACAAACCAATGCCGCTTCGACGAAGGTGATGCCAGCGATCGGAATCGGCCTCAATGCTCAGTGCCGTCTGTTCATCAATGACCTGCAGAACAATTGGGTCTCCAGCTTGCACGGTGTTACCCAGGAAAACCAACAAGCCTGAGGAGCTCACGGTTTCCGGAGAGAAAAACTTTAGCTCGCTTGTTGAGGTCAGGAGAACTCGCTGTTCAAACATCAACAACACACGGGTTCGCGGATTCAACCAGAGTTCGTCGAACAGATTAGCGTTTGATCTGCTCAGATAATCACGGTCTAACGCCACTTCGGCAAGGGGTAAATTGAGTTGAACTTTGTCTGTCAAGATTTCACCCTTCCTCTGGCATTAGCGTGGCGTAACGCCACGGCACGGCTTGCTTCTTCTAACCTGAACTTATGGCAAGTTCTCCCTTGATTTTAGCGGCGCTAGCAAAGTCGATTGTTCCGTCTGCAAAGTTCAAACAGGCACGTTCTCTTCCCAGCGAGGGTCGCGGTCCTGTCAACTCGGCTTTACTAACCGACTCAGACGGAATCCAGTACGTCGTTCGAGAGTCGCGAAACGCTAAAGGCAACCTAGAGCTTGCAACCGAGACCCAAGCCGTTCGGGCTGTCAAGAACGCCGGCACTCTGCCCTTCACAATTCCGGCGCTGGTCGCGGAAAGCACCGGCCCTAATGGCAATACTCTTCAGGTATTGGAGTTTGTTTACGGCACAAATGTTGATTTCAATTCGCTTCGAGCAAATAGTCAGATTGTGAACAGCCTGGGCAAATCGATTGGTGCAATTCATTCCCTAAGCATTGATGCAATCAGACAAGCCGGTATGCCCGAGTACTCGGCGAGTGAAATCCGAGAATCTCGACTTTCTGAATTGGACAGAGCCGCTTCCAGCGGGCGAGTGCCGGCAACTCTTCTTCAGCGCTGGGAGCTCGCTCTAGAAGACCTCGACTTGTTCAGATTCCAACCGACTGTTGTGCACGGAAACCTGATTGGTTCGAATGTTCTCGAGCTTGGCGAGGAAGTAAGTGGAATTCTTGGTTGGTCGAATTTAGAAATCGGCGACCCAGCGCAAGACTTCATTGGCTTTGCCGCTCAGACCGACAACGACCTTTTCGATGCGGTTAGATTTGCCTACCTAGAAGTACGTGACGACGTCGATCAAAACCTGGCGCAGCGAGCCACCCTTTACAGCGAGTTGGCTTTCGCATCATATTTAGTGACTTCAATTTCAGCGAACAACGAAGACGAAGCCCAGTGGGCAGTATCGCATCTAGAGGGTATCGCTGAGAAAGTCGAAGATGGGTCGGCAATGCCTCTGGGCATAATTGCGTTTAGCAGCGCTCTGCCTCATTTCGTGGAACCAGAAGAGGTTTTGATTGAAACCGACAGCCACGTTGTGATTGCAGAAGTCGCCGACGAATCGGTTGACGTGAGCGATCTCAGAACCCGGCCGATCGAGCTTCCAACCAAATCAGACGACCAACTGTTTTAGTCGGCTACTTTCTCCAAAACAGAGTCCCAGAGCGAGATTAGCTCGGTTTCCGAAGGAACTTCTTCCGGCTTGATTTCGAGATCGTCTGCCACGTAGTAGAGACACACTTCGATCTCTTCAACCGCAACCTTGTGAAGTCTTGCAAAAGCCATTCGGTAGAGAGCCAACTGAAGCGAACGTTCAGCAATTTCTTTGTCTCCGACCGGGGGTTTACCGGTTTTCCAGTCGACTATTTCATAGCCGCCGTCGGTTTTGAAAACAGCATCGAGCTTGCAGATGAAAGTGTTGCCTTTGATGGTGACTTGGATTTCAGACTCAATCGAATGCGGGGTCATCTTTGCAAACCGAGAGTTTTCAAAAATCTCCCGTAACTCCTCAACGGTTTTTTGCGTTTGATCGGCATCCTTGGAAAACTCAATCGCATCCAACTCATCGGAAGCACTCAGCACACCGAACCGCTGCTCTACCCAGGCGTGAAAAAGCGTGCCAGCCATAGTTTGCTTGTAAGGCTGCTCGGGCATAGGGCGGCGATACATCTCGACAATCTTCGGAAGGTCGTAAACAAATTCTTTGAATCTCGAGGCTGGAATTCGAACTGGAAGTTTCACCTGTTCAGATCTGCGAAGAAGCTCATCGCGCTCCAGCAGTAGCCGGTCGATGGTCTTGTCTATTTCAGACCTTCTGGGAGCGGGATCTTCAATAGCCGCTTCAACCGCCGACTTACTCTGTTCAACTTTCTCTCGATGGTGTACTCCGAGAGGCTCCATCGGCCAAACTTCGGTGATGGCACTCTGGTCGATTGGGTTTTCCGGAATTTCTTCGTAAAGTGGCAGCGGGTTGAAGGGATCGTTTGTCTTGTCGACGACCACAATTCGGGGGTCGTTTAGCATGGCGGCATCCACTAAGAACTCACTCGGTTTCACGGCGTTTTTTACACCAGCTTTCCAACGCGCGCCTGACAGAAGTAGTTTCTGTTTTGGTCGGGTCATCGCAACGTAAGCCACTCGGCGCTCTTCACGCATCAGGTATTCGCGCTGATCTTCCTTGAATGCCGTTATTGCCTTACCGGCGTCAGTTTGATCAGAACAGGAATCAAGATTGATAACTGGAAGCGAGTTTGCATCTCCTCGGAGCGGGAATGGAAGCTCCCCCGCGGATAGCCATCCCTGAGTAGATTGAACGCCCGGGAATGTGCCTTCAACCATGTTGGGAACTGCTACCAAATCCCACTCGAGCCCCTTAGCAGCATGAGCGGTGATCAACTGCACAACACCTGGTCTGGCTGCAATTGCCGGCGTCTCGAATCTGTCCATCTGGTCGGCATACTCCAACCACTCCAAGAAGCCACCGAGTGTCGGGTTTGACCCTTCGGCATAACCAGCCACGAGGTTGGCAAAAGCGTTTAGGTTAGCCATCGGCTCCTGGCGTTTCGGGTTGGCTGCGAGCTCTATGTCTAGCCAGAGTTCCTGTTCCACGGCTCGAACGAACTCGGGCAACGGCATTCCGGTTCTGGTGCGCAGCATTCGAAGAAGCTCGGCGCAATTCTTCAGACTGGCCAAACCGCGATCCGAGAAGTTAGGAATTCGGTCGGTATCTTCTTCGTCGATTAAGTTGTCTAGAGCATCGATGATTGAAGCCTCAGCTTCGGCACCCGATACCTTGCCGCTGTCGCGATTCCAGAATTTTGCCAAGTTTCGAGAGTATCGACTCAAGCGCTCAAGATCTTTTGGTTCGATTTGCCATCGAGGTCCGGCCAGAAGACGCATTAGATTAGCGCCAGCCGCCGGGAAGTGAATTACTCGAAGTGCTGCAATCAGGTCGACAATTTCTGGCGACTCCAGTAGTCCGCCGATACCAACCACCTCAACGTGGAGGCCCGCATTACGCAATTCGTTCTCAAATACGGGTATCAGGGCTCGTGACCTCATTAGCACTGCAGCGCTTGGCGCCTCTGCACCTGAGGAAGCAGCGAGGTTCCGAGTCAGCCATTCGGCAACAAATTTGGCCTCGTTAGTGACCTCGTCGGCAAACTTGATAGTGATTTCACCGTCAACTGCATACTCAGAAGGTTGGAGTGGACGAACATCTACCTCGGCAAGTTTTGGCCGGCCTTGCAGAAACTTTGCCGGTTCCGAAAGCGGTTGCAAAACGAGGTTCGCAAGGTCGAGGACAACCTTTGGGTTTCGCCAAGAGGTAGTCAGTGGGAACTGCCTAACCGTTCGAGCCTCGGTACCGAACATGGTTAGGTAATCC
>CALPUC020000061.1 GCA_943326655.2 Rhodoluna limnophila | reverse complement strand
CTCGGGTGTCGAGAATCGTGTAGTCATCCCCGCGACGAAGTCTCAGGGTGACCGAACCGTTCACGGCCGAAGCAACCCACTTGGTGAGCGACTCGCGCAACATCAGGGTCTGAGGGTCTAGCCAGCGGCCTTCGTAGAGCAGGCGACCCATACGGCGACCCTCGGCGTGGTAGTTCGCAATGGTGTCTTCGTTGTGGATTGCACTTAGCAAGCGTTCGTAAGCTGCGAAAATCAGTGCCATTCCCGGAGCTTCGTAGATGCCACGACTCTTGGCTTCGATGATGCGATTCTCAATCTGGTCACTCATACCAATGCCGTGACGACCTCCGATGGTGTTTGCTTCCATCATTAGTTCCACTGCGTCTTTGCACTCTTTTCCGTTGATCGCAACCGGGCGACCCTGACGGAAGGTGATGGTCACATCTTCGCTGTCGATCTTTACGTTTGAATCCCAGAACTTAACACCCATGATCGGCTCAACGATTTCGTATGAGGTGTCGAGCAACTCGAGGCTTTTCGCCTCGTGGGTTGCGCCAAGCATGTTGGCGTCAGTTGAGTAAGCCTTCTCGGTTGATGCACGGTAAGGAAGGTCGCGCGCCTGTAGCCACTCACTCATTTCGTGGCGCCCACCGAGCTCGGAAACGAAGTCGGCATCAAGCCAAGGCTTGTAAATGCGAAGGTTTGGGTTTGCTAAAAGCCCGTAGCGGTAGAAACGCTCGATGTCGTTTCCCTTGTAGGTAGAGCCGTCTCCCCAGATTTCAACGTTGTCGTCGCGCATTGCGCGAACCAGGAGTGTTCCGGTGACCACGCGGCCTAGCGGTGTGGTGTTGAAATATGCCTTGCCGCCGGTTCGGATGTGAAAAGCGCCGCAGGCGATGGCTGCGAGACCCTCTTCAACCAGAGACTGTCGGCAGTCGATTAAGCGGCCTGCTTCGGCTCCGTAAATCAGTGCACGGTCTGGAATCGAGGCGATGTCGGTTTCGTCGTATTGCCCGAGGTCTGCGGTGTAGGCGTAAGGTATCGCGCCTTTTTCGCGCATCCAGGCAACGGCCACGGATGTGTCGAGGCCGCCAGAGAAGGCGATGCCAACTTTTTCGCCAATCGGCAGGGAAGACAGAACTTTAGTCACCAGTCAAGACTAACCTCTGCAACCTGCTTACTATTGGTTCATGAGAGCAAAAGCAATGTTTCGTGCTGTTGCGACAGTCTCAACGTTGTCACTGGTGATCGTCTTCGGAAGCGTAAGTTCACCAGCCATAGCCGCCAGCTGTGAAGTAACTAGATCTCTGACCAAAGCCTCGAAAATCACCGATCCTCTGGAAACAGGCGGCACACTAAGTCGTTTTTCGTTTAGAGCGGGTCAGGGAAACTCCTCGCCCTATGAATCTAGGTTCACCGTTTCTAAAACGAACCTAAATTTCACCACGCTCACACCCACAACTGCCCCTTATTTACGAGACCGCAGCCAGGTTTCACTTGCTCAGGGAGCTAACGCCATCGTTCACGTGAACGGTGACTTTTTTGATTTCTCGAGCCGAATGCCATACTCGGCCATAGCTCGCGGTTCGTCCTTGGCCTATTCGCCCCAGGCTAAATCAAGGATCTTAGGTATTCGCACCGTTACCGCATCCAGCAAAACTGGTATCCGAGGAAAGTCGGTCGCAACCTGGGGCTCGAAAAAGTTCACGGTTACGGGCGTCAACCTACCGCTACTTTCAGGCTCAACCATAGTTGCCTACAGCTCGGCGTATTCCTCGCCAACCCTGCCAACGTCTGCTTCGGCAATTCTGGTATCAAGCGGCAAGGTCAAGCGCGTCTATCCAAACGGCACATCGATTCGCCCAACCTCGGGATACCTGTTTGCCGCAACCGGAAGTGCAGCCACGAGCCTTCGTAAAGTAACGGTAGGTTCAACCTTCAAGTTCAAAGCGCCATCCGGGAAAATACCTGCCCTATCTCGAGACAGCCTCGTTTCATCAGGGGTGATTTCTAATTCTTCGGGTAAGGCTCTCACTACAATCTCGGCAGTGAATTTCTGGGCATCCGGTTACTCGAGTGGTGCGGTGATTTTCGACGACTCCTATGATGCAACACCTCCCAAGGGCGCCGCAACTGCAGTAATTGATTCAAATGGTTTAGTCACCAAAGTATCGACGCGCGGAAGTTCGAGCTCGATCCCAAGCGGAGGCACCGTGGTGCAGCTTTATGGCAGTGCTGGCAGTGATATTGCGGGTTTTGCCGTTGGCGCTAAGGTCTCAATCAATAGAAGCTTCAAAACCACCAGCGGAAATTCCTACGACACTGTTTTTGGTATTGGCTCAACTTTGATTTCCAAAGGTTTAGTTGTAGCTCCTTGCTCAGGTAACTCCGATACCGTGCGCCCGAGAACCGCAGTTGGCTGGGACGACAACGGAAACGTCTATGTGGCAACCACCACCATGGGCAGAGATTGGCCCGACGGCGGACAGGGCGGTTATCGTCTCGGCGGCTCAACGGTTCACCAAATGGCAGACTGGCTCAGAGACCAGGGTGCCACTAATGCGGTATCACTGGACGGCGGTGGTTCAACCACGATGCTTGCCAAACTCGGTGGAACCTACAAGCGCGTTGACCTACCTGATGGGGTTTGGATTCGCTGGATCCCGATCGGTGTCGCTCTGATTTCCAGATGATGTTCAGGTTTCACAGGTAAAATTGAAGTTATGCCCATAAAACTAAAGCGACTTAAAGTTGTTGCGTTCGTCGCAGCCTCCCTAATCGCGTTTTCTGGTTGCGCCAAGATTCCAGACGAGTCTGCTTTCACCGACTCCGTGGTTCCACTTCCTATGGAAATTGATGAGATTGACTCATCGAAATTGATTCCAACCGAAGAAAGAAAAAACTGTTTAAAAACACCTTCTCTAGACACTGCTGCAAAGCACAGAGAATACCCATTGGTAGGGGGAGGGGTCTACGGAACGTACGACTGGGCAGCCGGTAAAACTAATGGCGGCCAAATTTGGAAGACTCGCCTTTCTTACTCGAAATCGAGTTTGGCTCAGGTTCGAATCGCTCCAACGTTTGCTCAAATTGGCAACGTAAGTACCCAAAAGAAGCTCGCCGCGAGAATTAACGCCGCCGCTTACGTTAACGGTGATTTCTATCAGCTTCGGGGGACCAATCTCCTCTTCAGCGCAATGATTCAAGGCGAAGAGCTTGTTTACTCGCCAGGCGAACCAACTCCAATTGTCGGAGTGGTCGAAAACCCGGCCAATGAGCACACCGGTGTTCAAGGAAAATCTCACATTGTGGCAAATGGCAAGAAGATCTTCACTCAGGGCCTCAACCTGCAGTATTTGGCAGCCAATTCAATAGGCGCCTACAACAACATCAAGAACACTTTCGGGCTTCCTAAAGTTTCCTACGTGGTTCTTGCTTCAAACGGCGTTGTCACTTCTAGTAAGCCGGCAACAGACTTTAAGCCTCCGTCAAAGCCAGGAGATTATGTGTTCGTTGCCGAAGGTCTTGGAGCTGACTTACTTTCAACCTTGAAAATCGGCGATTCGGTGGACTACGTGAAGCCCGTTAAGGCCAAAACCACCAAGTTTTTAAGAACCGAGATTTCACCTGCCGGTTCAGTAACTCTTCCCGATGGTGAGAGCCTTCCAATTCGGGCTGTAAACCACCGCGGAGTGAACATTAAGGTCGGGGTTGTGCTCTTCACAAGCAAGCTTTACCCAACCACATCGCGCCTAGCGGCAACGGTTATAACCGATCTAGATGGTGTAGTCACGAAGATTTACAAGGACGGCCAATCAGTTAACGTTGGATCCAAACAACTCGTCCTACAGGTTGGTCCACGTTCAGCGGAGCTGGTTCGGAACCTCAAAATCGGCGCTAAATTGAAAATCAACAATTCTTACGAAATCAAGAAAGACCTCCCTCTTTACGCGGCATTCGGAAACCGAGAAAATCTCATGATCAACAGTGTGATTACCGCCTACTGTTCTCCAAGTCACGAGGATATTCGTCCTAGAAATGCAATGGGTTGGAACGAAAACGGCGACGTCTGGTTTGCCAACACAACAATGGGAGTTCGAAACTCTGCCGACGTATTCAACCGCTTTCGCCTCGGAGGTTCAACCGTTCACCAGCTCGCGAAGTGGCTAAAAGAGATGGGTGCCACGCAGGCCATCATGCTAGACGGAGGCGGTTCAACCACAATGCTTGTGCAAACACCGGGCTCTGAGTACAAACGCGTCGATCTTCCACCGAGTGAATGGGTTCGCGCCGTGCCTCAGGGCATAACGATGGTGACGCGCTAACCCAATCCGTGAATTGCTAGCGGTTCAATCAGCGCTAACTCAGCCGAGGTTAGAGGTCCGGCTTCCAAAGCCGCCAAGTTTGACTCCAGTTGTTTAACCGAACTTGCCCCAATTAGAGCAGATGAAACAATGCCGTGTCTTAGAACCCAACTGAGAGCCAATTGAGAGAGGCTCTGGCCGCGCTGTTTAGCAATTTCGTTCAGCGCTAGAGCTGTTTCCAAATACTTTTCAGTTACTTGATTCTCCTTCAGGAAGACCGCCTTAGATGCCCTCGAGCCATCGGGAATCCCAGCAAAGTACCGGTCGGTTAGTAGCCCCTGAGCCAGCGGACTAAAAACGATGGCCCCAACATCGATGCGTTCAAGCTCGGTAAACAAACCATTTTCTGGAGTTCTGTCGAACATCGAATAGCGCGGCTGGTGAATCGTGAGTGGCACGCCTAAATCGTCCAAGATTGCCTTAGCGCGGGCGGTGTCGGCAGGGGAGTAACTAGAAATACCAACGTAGAGCGCCTTGCCATCGTGAACCGCTTTGGCCAAAGCCCCCATGGTTTCCTCAAGCGGAGTGTTTGGGTCGAATCGGTGAGAGTAAAAGATGTCAACATACTCAAGCCCCATCCGCTTCAAACTCTGATCCAGCGAAGCGGTTAGGTATTTGCGCGAACCCCACTCGCCAAAGGGCCCCGGCCACATGTCGTAACCGGCCTTCGACGAAATGATTAGTTCGTCGCGGTATTTAACCAAACCATCGCGAAGGTGCTGCCCGAAGTTCTCTTCGGCGCTGCCGGGAATCGGCCCGTAGTTGTTGGCCAGGTCGAAGTGAAAAATGCCGAGGTCGAATGCTCGATGCAGGATGGCCTTCTGGTTCGCGAAATCGTCCACGGATCCGAAGTTGTGCCATAGTCCAAGTGAAACTTCGGGCAAAATAAGCCCGCTGTTTCCAACTCGGCGCGTCTTTATGTTCTCGTAACGGTCTGCTTTGGCTTCGTAACTCATGCTCTCACTCTAGGCTAGAGACATGAAGAGTTTCGTTTTGGCCGGTGGCTGTTTCTGGTGCTTAGACAGCGCCTACATGCAATTCAAGGGCGTTTCCGATGTGATGTGCGGTTACATGGGTGGGAAGATCGACAACCCCAGCTATGAAGCGGTGTGCACCGGCACCACCGACCACGCCGAAGTTGCCGAAGTATTTTTCAACGAGGACGAAATCTCGAGCGAAACCATTCTCGACATCTTCTTCATCCTGCACGACCCGAGGCAGCTAAACCGCCAGGGCAACGACATCGGAACTCAGTATCGCTCAGACATGTTCTACCGCAACGAGGGGGAGAAGGCCGAGTTCGAAGCCGCCCTCGAGCGAGCCAAAGACCTTTGGGACGGAGAAATCGTCACGAAAATCAGCGCGGCCGAAACCTTCTGGGCAGCCGAAGAATATCACCAGGACTTCTTCGCGAAAAACCCCGGTCAGGGCTACTGCACGGCAGTGGTCGCACCCAAAATGGCTAAGGTTCGCGAAAAGTTCCGCCAATACGCGAAGTAGTTTTCCACAGCTTAAAACTCGCTCGTTTTTCAGG
>CALPUC020000060.1 GCA_943326655.2 Rhodoluna limnophila | reverse complement strand
TTAGCAGCTCTTGCTTGACCTGTCCGCGAGCCCAGGGTGCGATAGCGAATCCTTCGTTGCCCACCGGACCTTCCAGCAGGGCAGCAATTTTCGACTGCTTGGAAGCCTCGAGTAGCACCGCTCTATCGGTTGAATGAAGCAAGAGCTGGTTGTCTGAGCCGCGTTCAATCGTCAATCGGCCATAGCGTGACATGGTATCGATGATGTCGTTTCTCACCGAAGTCGGGATCGCGAATTTTGCGTATTTATCCAGCACATCGAGGACGAACGACGAATCGTGCCCAGCCGCTCGAGCGTTCCAAAGGCCCAGTCGGGTTATTCGGTAGGTGTGAATGTGCTCGGGTGCTCTTTCAAGTTCTGCGAATACCGCCAAGTCGTGTCGAGCGTCGCTGGCTTGAGGGTGGTTCACCTCGAGCAGAGCGGTTTTATCGCTCTGAACAATCAGCGGTCCTAAAGTCATCCTTAAAGCCTATGCGAGGGTGATTGCCGTGATGGTGGAAAGCGGCAAAGTGCGCTCGATTTGTGCCTTGCGGTCAAGGCCGCGGAGGCGACCATTGGCTATGCCACTCGGCATCAAATCGAAGACGGCAGAACTCCCATCGGCAATGGTTGCGGTGATCAAAAGACGTGCTTTGTTTCGAATCGCAAGCTGCACCTGGCGCGTAAGTGCTTCGTCGTTGCCGCCGGCCGACATGGCAGAGTCGGCTGCTCTAATCCGAGCCAAATCCATTTCTAAGGTGCTAAGAAGTGTTTTGCCAGCAACTGCCTCGGCTGCCTCAACGGGCGAAATCACCGCACCGGCGCGGTCGCGTCGGATTGCCAGATATCCGCATTCACGTAAACCAAAGTAAACAACAGAGGGCTCAAAACGGCAGGTAAGGCTTTCCGGGCTAGGCCTGGTGAGCGAGAATGCTCGCAGCCGAGGATCGTTTCCAATCTCGGTTAGCAGCAGAGTATCCTGCGATGCTATTGAACTTCGCTCGATGCTATCGGCCGAGTCCAGGATGACCAGTCGACCGAAACGTGCAACCACTTCGTTGAGGAGATACTCCACCGGCTGCGGCAAGGGCATTGCGGAAGCTGTTTTCAGACAGTTTCGAATCTCGTCAATGCTCAGACCTGTTTCGAGACCGTGGCAGACACTCAGTGCACTCAGCCGATAGGTTGATGCCAGCCCAATGGTCTCGGTACTGGCAAACCTGCGGAGTAAAGATTCAAGGTGAGTGGGAAGCGGGCCAGGAGCGATAAGGCTCAGATCGGCCTGCAGAATGATGCGCTCTTGAACCGCGGGCAGGTGCGTTTGCAGTTGTTTCGCTAAAGACTTGCGGCCGGCCAGGGCGTCGCCAAACCAAGACGTCGTAGCGTGCTCGAAAGTGAGACCAAAACTTTCTGCAAAATCTAAAATCTGACCAATTCTTGACGTCGCTGTATTCTCAGCGAGCGGGAAATTGGCGGTTAGCCAATTGCGCAAAGACGAACCCGGCTTCAATTCAGAAAGACCAGCGTTCAGATCGCTTCCCACCAGTGCGCGGAAGTTGTCGATAAGTAGGTTCATTCTCGACTCTTGGTCAAGGCCGAGCCAAATAACAGCGGCGGGGGTTAGCCGATGTCGCGAGTTGTGAATTGTCATTAGGCCCAGACGACTTGCCAGAGCGAACATTTTCTTAGCGAAGTCGTTTGGTTTTGCCAGAGCGTTGGCTAGACGCTTTATATCTGGAAGGCCAACTCCCGCTTTGCCAACCTCGCGAATTAGATGCTTTTCGAGATCAAAGATGATCTCCGTGAGGGCCTGCATTGTTTCGAAAGCAACCAACCCCGCGTCGCGATCAACTGCCTTTTGATTGGCTACGGGCTCGTCCAGGTTTATAACCACAAGCGATCTAGTGAAGCTCTTGTGTTGCTTTAGCTGATCAAGGAGACCTTCGAAAACGCGCAGCGAAGAGGCTTCTTTGAAAACAAGTTGCAACTCGAGAAGCGATGATGCATCGGCCATAGAAACTTTGGTGCCACTGCTAATTCTCGAAAGGGTGTCGAGCTGCTTGCGACTCAACGAGCCGATTTGGGCAGAATAACTCTTTGGGTGGTTCAGTGCTTCGGCTAAAGCGTAGAAGTCTTCGAAACTCGATAGAGAAACAAGCCGAGTGGCAACCAGCGAGCGAAGAGCTTTGTCGTCGAGCGCTCGCAGTGCCTCAACCAGGTGCCTCAGTTCACTCACGACTAGGCGCTGTCTTTACCCTTGGAGCGAATTTGCAGAATCAACAGGGTGATGATCAGTGCTGCCGAAGTGGGCAAAGCCAACCATGGGAAACTAACCAGAATCGTGATTACCGGAGTCTTTGGGAAAAACACGGTCAGCACCATGATTGCCACGATGGAAAGAATTGAAAGACCGATCAGGCCGGCGATGGCATAAGCAATCGCATTCTGAAGTCGAGTACGACCATTTGAGGAGTTTGCCATCCTTTTAGGATACCTTTCTTGACGGGTCGGTAAAATGGAGATTCGAACACATGGAGGTTTCAGATGCCAACCGGCAAAGTGAAGTTTTTTGATGACGCCAAAGGATTTGGTTTTATCGCATCAGACGAGGGCGCAGAAGTTTACCTGCACGCCTCTGCGCTACCCGACGGGATGACCTCGGTGAAACCAGGATCGCGCGTTGAATTTAGCGTGGTGGATTCCCAGCGCGGAGCACAGGCCATGAGCGTGCGTGTTCTAGAAGCACCGATCTCACTGGTTCAAGCGAACCGTCGCAGCCCAGACGATCTAGCGGCTGTGGTGCAAGATTTGATTCGCCTTCTCGACGGACTCGGGCCATCATTCAAAAATGGACGACGACCTGAACCGGAAAAGGCACGGCGTATCGCCACAATTTTGAGACGCGTCGCAGACGACCTTGACGAATAACCTAAAAGACCTGAGCGAGTTCGCTCAGGAAGCCGCACGCCTTACCGGAGGACGCCGAGCCGTTGGCGATTACATTCGCACCGACGAAGAAGAGCCCGGGCTACGCAGTTACATTTTTCAGAGCACTCTGCGCGGTTACCTTGGCTGGTTTTGGTCGGTTACGATCTATCAGCCAGAGGGCCAGGAACCAACCATCTCAGAGGTGGTAATGATGCCTGGCGCCGACTCGTTGGTAGCTCCGAACTGGGTGCCATGGTCAGAGCGGTTGGCCGACTACAAGGCTCTGCAGGCCGAATTAGAGGCGCAGGCTGCACTTGATGCTGAAGAGGCCGCAGCGCTGGCTGAAGGCTCTGAGGACGCGGATGATGATGACGACGACGAAGTTGAACTTGAATTCGTGGACGTGCCGGATGAAGATTCAATCGAGCAAGCCGAAGAGAAGCTACTTGCCTCTACCGAATTTGATGTAGAAGGCGAGCCCGAGGACGATGCCGACGATGCAGGTAAAAAGCCACCACGGTTTTTCGGCTGGAAGAGTCGAAGGAAAAATAAGAAAAACGGCTAAAACTGCCGACCAAATCAAAAGTCCTGCCAGAGCGATAGTTCTGGCATTACTTTTAACCGGCTCTGGATCTGGCCGTCGATCTTCCTCTTTGACAAAGAGTTTCATTAGCCGATGTGCTCGATAACGTAATCGATCGACTTCAGAAGCTGTGCTACATCTTCAGCTTCGGTGGCGGTGAAGGTCGCTACTCGCAGTTGATTGCGTCCTAGTTTGCGATAAGGCTCTACGTCTACCACGCCGTTTGCGCGAAGCACCTTCGAGATCTCAGCAGCATCGATGCCGTCGAAGTCGATGGTTGCAACCACCTGTGAGCGGTGCTCTGGGTTAGCCACAAATGGCGTGGCGAATCGGTTCTGCTCAGCCCAGCTGTAAATCAGGTCACTGGCAACTTTGGTTCGCTGGTGAGCCCAGGCGAGACCGCCGTTTTCATTCATCCAGTCGATCTGCTCGGCTAGCAGGAACAAAGTTGAGATGGCCGGGGTGTTGAGAGTCTGGTTTAGGCGCGAGTTGTCGATAGCCGTTTTGAGGCTCAAGAACTCAGGGATGTACCGATTGCTTGCAGCGATGCGTTCGGCACGCTCGATTGCTGCCGGAGACATCAGGGCAAACCAAAGGCCACCATCCGAGGCAAAGTTTTTCTGCGGAGCGAAGTAGTAGACATCGGTTTCCAGCGGGTCGAAATCGATTCCACCGGCGGCAGAGGTGGCATCGGTTAGAAACAGTGCACCTTCGTCTACCCCGGCGATTCGGGTTACCGGAGCAACCACACCGGTTGAAGTTTCGTTCTGCGGATAGGCGTAGATGTCTACACCGCTTTCTGCCTGAAGTTCCAAGCGCGAACCTGGCTCGCCGTTTAGAACGGTTGGCTTCTGCAACCAAGGAGCGCTTAGTGCGCTAGCAAATTTGTTGCCAAACTCTCCGTGGACAAGGTTCTGAGCCTTGGTGTCGGCAAGCGAAAACGCGGCCACATCCCAAAACGCTGTTGAGCCACCGTTTCCCAAAACAATTTCGTAGCCCGCTGGGTTGTGGAACAAATCCATCAGCCCATCCTGAACTCGCTTGACCAAATGCTTCACTGGAGCCTGGCGATGTGAGGTTCCCATGAGCTCTGCACCCTCCGTTGCGAAAGCGGCCAGCTGAGCCGGGCGCACCTTCGACGGGCCACAGCCGAATCGACCATCGCTAGGAAGAAGGTTGCTGGGAATAATGATTTCGCTCATGGTTCAATTATCCTTGACGAAAGTAGCTAGCTAAGGAGTTTGTCGTGCACGATCTGATTGACACGACTGAAATGTACCTTCGCACCGTCCTCGAGTTGATTGAAGAGGGCCAGGTGCCAATGCGTGCTCGCATCTCCGAAAGACTCGGCCACTCCGGGCCAACGGTGTCTCAGACTGTCGCGCGTATGGAACGCGACGGCCTGATGCTGGTTCGAGACGACCGAATGTTAGAACTCACTGAATCGGGATTACTTCAGGCGACCCGTGTGATGCGTAAGCATCGTCTCGCCGAACGGTTGCTGGCTGATGTGATTGGTCTCGACTGGGAATACGTTCACGAAGAGGCCTGCCGCTGGGAGCACGTGATCAGTGAAAAAGTTGAGCGAAAGATTCTCGAACTCATCTCTGCCCCAGATCGTTCACCCTACGGAAACCCTATTCCGGGATTAGCCGAACTGGGTCTTAGTGCGAACCCCGATTTCCACGAAGGCGTCGTAACCCTGCTCAGTGCACTCGACGAACATGGACGAGCAGCCGGACTGAAGCTAATGAGAATAGGTGAGCCAGCCCAGGTCGACCCGGAGTTTCTAGCTCAGTTAAAGGCTGTTGGATTGATACCCGGGGCTCTGATTGACGTTGAACACAGTTCCAAACGCATCTTTCTCACCGCGTCTGGTTCCGATGACGGGCTCGAGATTGACCACGACTTAGCGCTTCACTTTTTTGTCAAGCGATAGCGTTCAGGAACCTCACAGTCGACGTAAATGGCTTAACTCGTGAACATTGGGTAAACTCAATAGTCCGAAGACCGTCTATCACGGAGGTTAGGTTTGGCTAAAAAGCCGATCGGGCGACGACGTGCAGACGTCAAGGTAAACGTCCTGGAGCAGTTTGAACTGCGCAGTCGTAAATCCGTCCAAAACAAATTAGATGCCAAGCTCAGTCGCGCTGAGGCTAAGGCAGCTAAGAGCGCTCTTCGCATCGCTCGAATGCTAGAAGTCGAGTCTTCGGTGGCCGCTGGCAAATCTGCTTCGTTCAGCTCAAGAATCGTCACCGGAATTAATCGTGAAACGTTCCGAAAGAATTTTGTCAGCACCGCGACCTTCTCAATTGCTGCGGGGCTATTCGCGGTGTTTTCTCTGCCGGCCTACGCATTTAGTCCGGAGGTTACCGCGTTGGCTGGTTTCACCGGAGAAGTAACCTACAAGGACAGCCAAGGTCTGACCGTTGGTGAAGTTAAATCACAAAC
>CALPUC020000059.1 GCA_943326655.2 Rhodoluna limnophila | reverse complement strand
GCTCCTCTGATTCTTCCGTTTCGCACATTGAACATGCTTACCGCAGCCGTGTAACCGTCCATGGCGAGCGCAAAGACATCCGCGTTAGCACTTTGCTCCAAAACCACAGAACTTTTTGCCGCGACGGTCTCCAACGCCGCCTGCTGGTCTCTGAATCTGGCTGCCAGCTCAAAATTTTCCTGATCGGAAGCTAAAAGCATCTTGGTCTTGAGTTCCGATATGTATTTGGTGTCTGCTCCACTCACGAAATCAGTGAACTTGTTTACCAACAATTGATGCTCTGAAGCGGAAATTCGGCCAACACATGGCGCCGAGCACTTTCCGATGTCGGCTAGTAAACATGGTCGGTCGGCTGCCTTAGCGGAAGCAAACTGGGAGTCAGAGCAGCTCCGCATTGGAAAGACTTTAAGTAGCCCGTCGATGGTTTCTCTGATGGCCCAAGCTTTTGTATATGGTCCAAAATACTTTGTCTTGCCCTTGACCCTGCGCCTAGATGTGAAGACCCTGGGAAACTCTTCCCCCGCCGAGATTGCTAGATACGGGTACGACTTATCGTCGCGAAATTGAACATTGAACGGTGGATTGAACTCCTTGATCCAGGTGAATTCCAACTGAAGAGCTTCAAACTCGGTTTTAACGATCGTCCAGTCGATACGAACCGCAGATTCAACCATCCGCCTTGTGCGCTCGTGCAGTTTTTCAGGTTTAGCAAAGTAGCTAACCAATCTGGCTTTGAGATTTTTGGCTTTACCAACGTAAAGAATTCGGTCCTTGTCGTCGTACCA
This sequence comes from Rhodoluna limnophila, assembly GCA_943326655.2. GTDB lineage: Bacteria > Actinomycetota > Actinomycetes > Actinomycetales > Microbacteriaceae > Rhodoluna > Rhodoluna limnophila_C. The sequence continues at coordinate 5,227 of CALPUC020000059.1, read as the reverse complement.
ACGATAAACGCCCGGATTTGTTGGAATGCTGTTGGTTGCTGGGAACCAGGTTTGACGCCCTGACATCGCTACAACATCCGCGCCAAGAATGTTCCGGTGAAGCTGTCTTTGTTCTTGGAAACTGATTCGGGTGTCCCAACCGCAATCACTTCGCCTCCCCCGGCACCGCCCTCAGGGCCCATGTCAATCACCCAATCGGCGCATTTGATTACATCGAGATTGTGTTCGATGACAATAACCGAGTTACCTTTTTCGACCAGGCTCGCTAGAACTTGAAGTAGTTTCTTGGTGTCTTCAAAGTGGAGGCCGGTAGTCGGTTCATCCAGAACATAAATCGAACGTCCGTTGCTTCTCTTCTGAAGTTCGGTGGCGAGCTTGACTCGCTGAGCCTCCCCTCCGGAAAGAGTCGTTGCCGATTGACCGAGCCGAACATAACCTAGGCCAACCGACACCAGCGTGTCTAGATAACGGGCTATCGACGAAACGGGAGCGAAGAACTCAGCTGCTTCGGCAATCGGCATGTCTAAGACTTCGGAAATGTTTTTGCCCTTGTAGTTAACCTGAAGCGTTTCACGGTTGTATCGCTCGCCATGGCAAACTTCACAAGCAACGTATACGTCGGGAAGAAAGTTCATCTCAATTCTGAGCGTTCCATCCCCGCTGCAGGCTTCACACCGCCCACCTTTTACGTTGAAGGAGAAGCGACCCTGCTGATAACCACGCACTTTCGCTTCGGTGGTCTCCGAAAAAAGCTTGCGAACATGATCGAATACGCCCGTATAGGTTGCTGGATTAGATCTTGGTGTTCGGCCGATTGGGTTCTGATCTACGTGCACTACTTTGTCGAGGTGTTGTAGCCCGTCGACTCGCGTGTGTCGACCAGGAACGCCTTTTGCACCATTAAGCCCGTTGGCGAGAACTTGATAGAGGATATCGTTTACCAGCGAAGACTTGCCAGAACCGCTTACTCCGGTAACTGCAGTCAGAACCCCCAGAGGGAATTCAACAGTGACGTCTTTGAGGTTGTTTGCACGAGCACCGACCACCTTTACCAAACGATTGGAATCTATCTTTCTGCGGACGCTCGGGGTTTCAATTGATTCGCGGCCGCTGAGATAGGCGCCGGTAATTGACTTCTTGTTCTTGAGCAGTTCTTGGTAAGTTCCCGAGTGCACTACTTCCCCGCCGTGAACGCCAGCTCCGGGGCCGATGTCGACAACCCAGTCAGACGCCTTGATGGTGTCTTCGTCGTGTTCAACCACAACAAGAGTGTTTCCGAGATCTCGTAGCTTTATGAGTGTTTGGATAAGCCTCAGATTGTCACGTTGGTGTAGTCCGATACTTGGTTCATCCAAAACGTAGAGCACTCCGGTTAGGCCGGAACCAATTTGTGTAGCAAGGCGTATTCTTTGCGCCTCACCGCCCGAGAGAGTGCCGGCCGCACGCTCTAGAGAAAGGTAATCAAGGCCGACATCTAGGAGAAAAACCAGTCTCGCCTGGATTTCCCTTAGAACCTGGGCTGCAATCTTGCCCTCACGATCATCAAGTTTTAGATCAAGGAAAAACTGACTGCACTGACGCAGACTCAGTCGTGCGACGTCGGCAATTGAACTACCGTGAACCTTGACGGCTAGAACTTCAGGCTTTAGACGGGTTCCATCGCAACTGGCGCAAGGTATCTCGCGCAGGTAGCCGGCCCAGCGACCTCTTTGGAAGTCGTTATCGCTTTCGAGCCATTTTCTCTCGATGTAAGTGAGCACTCCTTCGAAACCGGAGGTATAACGAAGCTCGCGGCCATACTTGTTTTTCCACTTCACCTTGACGTCGAAGTTATTGCCAAAGAGCACAGCCTCTCTGATGTCTTCGTTCAGTTCGTTCCACGGTGTATCGAGCGAGAAATCAAGTTCCTTGGCTAGTGACTCCAAAACTCGGGTAAAGAATCCGTATAGTCCCTTTCCAGGAGTGGACCAAGGGAGTAGAACGCCTTCGTTGATGCTGGCGTTCGCGTCGCCAATTACTAGCTCGGGTTCAACGGCCATCTTGGTACCGAGGCCGCTGCAAGCAGAGCAGGCGCCGAAAGGTGCGTTGAACGAAAACGTCCTCGGTTCGATCTCAGTAAGGGTCAATTCATGCTCATTCGGGCAAGACAACTTTTCACTAAAGCTGCGTTGACCGGTCGAACTCTTGTCGTCTACCAAATCCAAGACCAGACGCCCGCCGGCAAGTTTGAGCGCGGTTTCAACCGAGTCTGTAAGCCTTTGAATTATGTCGGTCTTGGCCACCAGGCGGTCAACCACAACCGAGATGTCGTGCTTGAAGGTCTTTTTCAATGGTTTGGCATCGGCCAAGGAGATTGTCTCGCCATCGACCGTGATTCTAGAGAATCCCTGGGCCTGAAGCGATGTAAAGAGATCAACGAACTCGCCCTTTTTCTGGGTCACGATCGGGGCCAGAATTTGATACTTCGTGCCTTCGGATAGCTCGAGAATCTGGTCAACAATCTGTTGAGGCGTTTGCCGAACAATTTTCTCGCCACATTCAGCGCAATGTGGAACGCCGATACGAGCCCAAAGCAACCTGAGGTAGTCGTGAATCTCCGTGATCGTTCCAACGGTAGAGCGAGGATTGCGGTTGGTCGATTTCTGGTCTATAGAAACCGCTGGCGACAGACCCTCGATGAAATCGACATCCGGTCGTTCAACCTGACCTAAAAACTGTCGAGCATAGGCCGAAAGAGACTCTACGTAGCGTCGCTGACCTTCGGCGAAAATAGTGTCAAACGCCAGAGATGATTTTCCCGAACCAGAAAGTCCTGTGAAAACGACCATCGCGTCGCGTGGAATCTCCAAATCGATGTTCTTTAAATTGTGAACACGAGCACCTTTCACGTGCAGTTTATTTTCGGGATTTAGACGACTCACTTGAATAGTCTAAATCTCAGGCGTGTCTTTGAATGTCGCGAAGCGAGCGCTTCATGTCACTCACTTCGTCTCTGAGCCTCGCCGCAAGTTCAAACTGTAACTCGCTGGCCGCTATCCTCATCTCCGCTTCAAGCTCGAGGATTGTTGCTAGCAATTCATCAACGTTAGTTGTTCCAGAAGCTTTAGATCGAACTTTTCCTTTACCGGCTCTCATGGACTCCACTAGTTCGGCTGTGTCAACCTCTTCACGGTTAATTTGGTCGGTGAGGTCGGCGATCTTCTTTCGAAGTGGCTGAGGGTCTACCCCGTGCAAGGTGTTGTAGGCGACCTGTTTCTCTCGTCTTCGATCGGTTTCCTCGATGGCCTGCTCCATAGCGGGAGTCATTTTGTCGGCGTACATGTGCACTTCGCCATTTACGTTTCTAGCTGCGCGCCCAATCGTTTGGATCAACGAGGTAGCCGAACGAAGGAATCCCTGTTTGTCAGCGTCGAGAATTGCCACCAGGGAAACTTCCGGAAGGTCTAATCCCTCGCGAAGTAGATTGATTCCCACTAACACGTCGTAGACGCCTGCTCTGAGCTCCGTAAGTAACTCAACTCGTCTAAGTGTGTCTACGTCGCTGTGAAGGTATCTAACGCGAATCCCAGCCTCATTTAGGAACTCGTTCAGGTCCTCGGCCATCTTTTTGGTAAGAGTGGTAACCAGGATTCGCTCGTCTTTCGCAGTTCTAATACGAATCTGTTCCAGAAGGTCATCAATCTGACCTTTGACCGGCTTCACCACGATTGCAGGATCGATGAGCCCGGTTGGTCTGATGATCTGCTCGACGTAGCCACTCGACCGGGCCAACTCATACTTTCCAGGAGTCGCCGAGAGGTAAACCGTTTGACCTACGCGTTCTTCAAACTCGGAGAACTTCAGCGGGCGATTATCGAGAGCAGAGGGAAGTCTAAAGCCGTGTTCAACAAGGGTTCTCTTTCTCGAAGAATCTCCCTCATACATCGCGCCAACCTGAGGAATAGTCACGTGAGACTCATCCACGACGGTTAGAAAGTCTTCCGGGAAGAAATCTAGAAGACAGCTAGGAGCGCTACCCTGTTCTCTTCCGTCGATGTGCCTCGAGTAATTCTCGATACCCGAACAAAAACCGATTTCGCGAATCATCTCAAGATCAAAGGTCGTGCGCATCTTTAGTCTCTGTGATTCAAGCAGCTTCCCCTGGCCATCTAATTCCCTCAGACGAATCGCCAGTTCGTCTTCAATCGCTTCGATGGCGCGACCCATCTGCTCTGGTGGGGCAACGTAATAACTCGCCGGAAAAATTGCAACGTGTGGAAGTGCTGCCACCACCTCGCCAGTAAGCGCCGACAGAGAGTAAATCGCTTCCACTTCGTCGCCAAAAAATTCAATTCTGGTCGCGAGTTCGTCGTAAACCGGAATAATTTCCACGGTGTCGCCCTTGACGCGGAAGTTTCCCCGCGAGAAGTCGTAGTCATTGCGTTTGTATTGCAGGTCGACGAATCTCCTGATGAGTTCGTCGCGGTCAAATCGATCTCCCACCTGCAGTGAGACCGATTGGTTGAGGTATTCGGCTGGTGCACCAAGACCGTAAATGCAGGAGACCGTGGACACAACAACTACATCCCGCCTGGAAAGCAGACTCATAGTGGCCTTGTATCTAAGGCGCTCAACCTCATCGTTAATTGACGAATCCTTTTCGATGAAGGTGTCGGTTTGAGGCACGTAAGCCTCAGGTTGGTAGTAATCGTAATAGCTGACGAAATACTCGATGGCGTTGTTAGGCAAAAGTTCCCTGAACTCGTTTACCAATTGTGCTGCCAGGGTTTTGTTGTGAGCTAAAACAAGGGTCGGTCGCTGCAATTTCTCAATAAGCCATGCTGTCGTTGCCGATTTACCAGTTCCGGTAGCGCCAAGAAGAACGATGTCCTTCTCTCCGGCCAGAATTCGCGCCTCTAGTTCCGCAATGGCGGTGGGCTGATCTCCCGATGGAACATAGTCGCTGATGACCTGAAATGGAAAGACCTGGCTCTGTGGTTGCATTAGCGAGTTTCCTGTGCATCGTTGCTTGCAAGAGCCTGAATTTCGGCGAAGAGCTTTGTCGCGTCCTTCTTCAAAAGGTCTAAGGATTGGTTTGCATTCAGAATGCGGTCAGCCAGACGGGCCCTCATCGCTGGGCTAGCCTGGGTTTTGATGCGCCTTAGGGCATCGGAAGCATCCATCTTGCGATCTTCGACCATGCGCCTTACCTGCTCTTGTTCAGGCGCCTCAACAGTAACCACTAAAT
>CALPUC020000058.1 GCA_943326655.2 Rhodoluna limnophila | reverse complement strand
AAGGGTCTTCTCGCTATTCAGTACGGTGGCGGTCAGGGCGATTTGACCCTTCGCGACCAGGTTCGTGAACTTATGGCGCTCGAAGGCATCCGTTCCTCGGTTGAAGACATCGTGATGACCACCGGATCTCAGCATGGCTTGGAGCTGTTGAGCGGTCTTTTCATCGACGAGGGCGATGTGGTGCTAGCCGAAGGGCCTAGCTATGTCGGTGCTCTGGGGATTTTCCGCCACTACCAGGCACATGTCGAGCATGTTTACACCGACCATGACGGGATGAGCCCAGAAGCTCTTGAGGAATCGATTGATCGGCTCAAAGAAGCCGGCCGAACCATCAAGTTCCTTTACCTGGTGCCAAACTTCGCGAATCCATCTGGAGTGACTCTGGCCAAAGAACGTCGTCCTAGGATTCTAGAAATCTGCAAACGGCACCACATTTTGGTGCTGGAAGACAACCCTTACGGGCTTTTGTACTTCGACAAGCCGGTTCCAGATGCCCTTCGTTCGCTAGACGAAGAAGGCGTCATTTACCTTGGCTCGTTCTCGAAGATTTTGGCTCCGGGATTCCGGGTCGGCTATGTTTTGGCACCGCCCGCAATCAAAGACAAGTTGATTTTGGCTCAGGAGTCGGCAATTTTGTGTCCGAGTGCCTTCTCTCAGATGATGATTAGCGAGTATCTGGCCAATAGCGACTGGCAGGCCCAAATCGACACCTTCCGAGGTGTTTATCGCGAGCGAAAAGACGCAGCGCTCGGTGCGATGCACGAATTCCTACCCAAATTAGAAACCACCAAACCCGACGGAGGTTTCTATCTCTGGGTTACCTTGCCCGACGGGGTCGATTCAAAGGCGATGCTGCCACTGGCCGTCAAGGAATTGGTTGCCTACACCCCGGGAACTGCCTTTTACGGCGACGGAACCGGCCACAACAAGCTCAGGATTTGCTACTCCTACCCAACACCAGAGCGAATTCGACTGGGAATTCAGCGGTTGGCCAATGTAATCAACCTGCAAACCGACCTACTCGATACTTTTGGCAAGAAAGGGGCAGCGAATTGATTCCAAAACCTAAACAGAGTGGCAAATTGCGTATTTTGGTGTTGGCCGGAGGTATTTCGCACGAGCGTGAGATTTCTTTGAAGTCTGGCCGACGCGTTGCCGACGCACTTATCGAAAAGGGCGCGAGTGTAATCATTCGAGAGCCGGATTCGGCGCTTCTCGGCAACATCAAGAAAGACAAGCCCGACGTGATTTGGCCTTGTCTTCACGGAGCCACCGGCGAAGACGGAGCTCTTCGCGACATTTTGGCCCTAACCGGAGTTCCTTTTGTCGGTGCCAGCTCTCACGGAGCCCGTTTGGCATGGGATAAATCAATTGCCAAGATTTTGGTAGCAAACGCAGGTATTCAGACACCTAATTCGGTGACGTTACCTAAAGAGTCGTTTCGCGAACTGGATGCCGAAGGAGTTTTGAAGGCGATTTCAGAGTCTTTGGCGTTCCCGGTGGTTGTGAAGCCGGCGAGATCTGGTTCGGCGCAGGGAGTAACCATCGTTCGGAAGCAAGATCAGCTATCCCGAGCCATGATCGACGCCTATGTTTACTGCGACGTGGCAATCATCGAGAAGTTTGTGGAGGGCACCGAGCTTGCCATCAGCGTTATTAACCTCGGAGCTGGGCCAATTGCGCTTCCCGCGGTTGAGATCGAGGCCACGGGTGGTCAATTCGGCTACCAGGAGCGTTACACGGCAGGAGAGACGAACTACTTCGTTCCCGCAAGACTCACGAAGGCGGTGGCCGAAAGAGCCGCTAAGGTGGCTATCCAGGCGCACGAGTCTCTCGGAATGCGCCATTTATCTCGAGTCGACCTGATTGTGGACAAAAAGGGAACGCCTTGGTTTTTGGAAGCAAACGTTCTTCCGGGCCTAACCGAGACTTCACTTCTTCCGCAGGCGGTTTTAGCGGCCGGGCATTCACTCGGTGAGGTTTACTACTCGCTGGCAGAGTCTGCTATGCGAGGACGTGGCTAAACTAGACTTTTGGTCTAATATTCGGCTTCGACGCCGATTTCCTTGACGATGCGCTTTAGGTCTTCAAGGCTTCCGAACTCAATCGTCATGGTGCCCTTGCCCTTGCCGATAGCGATTTTCACCTTGGTACTAAGGTGATCGCCAACCTGATCTGCCAGCCCTTTGAGCATGTCCTGACGTCCGCCCGGGCGGACCTTACCCTTGCCACCACCTGGTTTGGAGATCGCAACAATCTCCTCAAGGCTTCGAACCGATAGACCCTCGTTGACAACCTTGTTAGCCAAGTCCAACTGCCTGGCGGAATCTTCAATCGCAAGCAGTGCTCTGGCGTGGCCGGCGCTCAGTACACCCGCGGCAACCTTGCGCTGAATCTCTGCAGGAAGCTTCAGTAGGCGAATCGAGTTGGTGATTTTAGGCCGCGAACGACCAATTCGATTCGCAAGTTCTTCCTGGGTGATTCCAAAGTCTTCGAGAAGCTGCTGGTAGGCGCTGGCTTCTTCTAAAGGATTCAAATCGCTGCGGTGCAGGTTCTCCAACAGTGCGTCGCGAAGCATGTTCTCGTCGGCGGTCTCTCGAATCACCGCAGGAATCTTAGACAGGCCCGCTTCCTTAGATGCCCGAAGTCGGCGCTCACCCATGATGAGTTCGTACTTGCCCGCTTCACCGGTGATTTGGCGAACCACAATCGGCTGAAGCACTCCGAGTTCCTTGATTGAGTGAACCAACTCGGCGAAGGCTTCCGGTTCGAAAACACTTCTTGGTTGTTTAGCATTTGGGCGGATCGCGTTGATGTCTAGGTGCCCGAAGCGCGCTCCTGGAACGGCCACCAGGTTCTCTCCGGTGCTTCCGCCGGCCGGGAAGAATACGTCGATTGGTGCTTCCGCGGGGTTATCCGAGGTGGGGATAAGAGCGCCGATTCCACGTCCGAGTCCGATTCGCTTATCTGCCAAGTTGTGCTCCTCTGGTTGCTATTTCGATGGCCGCCTCAAGATACGCAATGGCACCTGGTGAGCGGCGATCATGGGTTATTACTGTGCGGCTGAAACTTGGGGCCTCTGAAACTCTTACGGCTCGAGGAATAACTGACCCGAGAGTAACGGTAGGGAACTTGTCGCGAACGAAATTCACTACATCTTCCGCTAGTCGAGTGCGGCCATCGTACATTGTCAGAAGAACTGTGGATAACTCGAGTTTCGGGTTCAACTGCTTGCGAACCAGGTCTATGTACTTCAGCAGTTGGTCCACGCCCTCCAGAGCGTAGTACTCACACTGGATTGGTACCAGGATTTCGCTAGCGGCCGTCCAGGCGTTTATGGTCAAAAGTCCGAGGCTCGGTGGGCAGTCAATGAAAATGTAGTCTGGCGGCGTCATCGTGGTTTCCAAGTAGCGCTGGATGGCCGTTTTGAGGCGTTGTTCTCTAGCGACTGCCGAGGAAATCTCCATCTCGAGGCCGGTTAGGTGAATCGTGGCCGGAACGCAGTACAGCCCAGGGAGTTCAGAACTTATCTGGATGACCTCTTCTAGCTCGGCTTCACCCATGAGCACCTCATAGAGGCTTCGAATCTCAGCATGATGGGGGATGTTGAGAGCTGTTGAGGCGTTTCCCTGAGGGTCTAGATCTAAAACCAGGACGCGCATTCCCTTGCTGGCAAGAGCCGCGGCGATGTTTACGGTGGTAGTGGTTTTACCCACTCCACCTTTTTGGTTGGAAACTGTAAAGATTCTGGTGTTTGCCGGCTTGGCCAGCACCGCAGCGTCGATAGCGGTCAATCGCTGCAGGCTCTGGCTAAGTTCCTGCGCTAACGGGGTGTCATTCATTTCGCTCACAATTATCGCGTTGTTTCACGTGAAACATCGACAATATCTCCCGAGTCAATTGTGTGCTGCCAACCGGTTGGTTCAGGGCTCTGTTCTAAGCGGTGAGCGGGATAGCCCAGCCCAGGCGAGACCGTAGCCTTAGTTACGGCCTCGGCTTCAAACTGCTCTTCTAATGACAACTGAGTCTCCAAAACATCCCCGAAATCAGACTAACTTAGTTCGAACTACCAAAGTGGGTTCGGAGAGCAATCTGGCACCGGCAAACTCGATTTTGAAGCTTTCCACGCCTAGTTTCTTCTGAATTCGCTTGGCCTCCTCGATCTCCTCCGCGGCCTTGGAGCCCTTGAGAGCCAAAATCTCTCCGCCGTGACGCACCAACGGGATGCACATCCTCAGTAATTTAGGTAGGGCTGATACTGCTCTAGCGGTGGCAATGTCGAACACTTCACCAACTTCTTCTGCCCTTGCTCTAATTACTTCCACGTTTTTCAGGCCCAGCTCATCGATTACGCTGATCAACCAGTCAGAGCGGCGCTCCATTGGCTCAATCAGTGTAAAGAGAGTACCTGGCAAAACAATTGCCATCGGTATTCCGGGAAGGCCCGCTCCAGAACCGATGTCGCAAACTGTTTTTCCGGGTGGCACTAACTCCGCAACTACCGCTGAGTTCAGGATGTGTCGTGACCAAAGACGTGGCATCTCGCGTGGGCCTAGAAGGCCCAGTAAATCACTATCGCGAACCAGCGCCGCGGCGTAGCTTCGAGCGAGATCGATTCGGTCACCAAAAACCGCTGCCGCCTCAATGGGCTCAAGCTCAGGCTCAAAAACTTCTTCAATCATTGGTATCTAATCTTCCATGTTTCACGTGAAACATCCAAAAGAAAAGGGCCGAGCAGCTGCTCGGCCCAGTTCAATCAAAACCTAGGCTGGCTTGACAACGATGTGGCGATCGCGGGCTTCGCCCTCAGACTCTGAACTCAGCCCTGCCTCAGCAATAATGTCGTGCGCGATTTTGCGTTCGTACGAGCTCATTGGCTTCATTGGAACAGGCTCACCACTTTCACGCACCTTGTCGATTACTTTGTTCACGATTCGGCTCAGTTCATCAACACGCTTCTGTCGAGAACCGCCAACATCAAGAATTAGTCGGCTGAAGCTGGTGGTCTTCACCTGCACCGCTAGACGGGTGAGTTCCTGCAGCGCTTCAACGGTGTCTGGCTCCGAGATTAGGCGCAGGTTTCCGCCATTCTCCGATGAGATTTCTAGATAGGCGCGGCCCTGACGAACATCGATGTCGATGTCGCCATCTAGATCAAAGATGTCAAGGAGTTCCTCTAGGTAGTCGGCGGCGATGTCGCCTTCCTCTTCTAGAGCCTTGGTGTTAGTTTCGGAAGACTCAGTTGCTTCTGTTGACTCCGCAACTTCGGCCACGGTTTCTACCTCGGTGGTCTCTTCTACAGCTTTTTCTTTTTTAGGCATGAATTATTCTCCTGTTACTTACGCTTCTTGCCGCGCTTGCGAACCGGTTGGTTGCGCTGACGCGGGGTCTCTTCTTCGATGGTCTCTGTGGTTCCAGGCGCTGGGAGTTTGCCCTTTTTAGTTAGGCGCTCCTGGCGGTCGTGCCATGCTTTTGAGCCCTCGGTTGGCATCCTACGGATGACCACGAACTGCTGGCCCATGGTCCAGAAGTTGGAGGTTAGCCAGTAGAACATAACGCCTAGTGGGAAGCTGATTCCCGAGATGGCAAAGATGAAAGGGAAAACCCAGAGCATAATTTTCTGGGTCTGCATGTACTGGGTGTTCTGGACGTTTGCCGGGTTCTGGTTCTTAGCAATAATCTGCTTCTGCGTTATGAATTGCGTCGCAGTCATCACGACGATCATCACCGCGGCCAGAATCTGCACCTCTAGATCTTTGGTGGTTAGGAATGTGTCGGCGAGTTTTGCACCGAAGAAAGTGGCGCTAGCAAACGAGTTAACCAGTGCATCGTTTAGGAAACCGCCAACGATGTGTTTACCCTGCTGAGCGTCCGATAGCACGAAGAACAAGCTGGTGAAGATTGGCATCTGAAGGAGGAGCGGTAGGCAAGAGCTCAACGGGTTTGACCCGGTTCGCTTGTAGATTTCCATCTGCTCTTGGGCCATCTTTTGACGCGACTCTTGGTCGGTCTTACCCTTGTACTTCTT